>QIAJ01000105.1 GCA_003225495.1 Acidobacteriota bacterium | reverse complement strand
GTCGTTTTCGGATCGCGCTTCCTGGGTGGCGCCCCGCATCGTGTCCTTTACTTCTGGCACTCGGTGGGCAACTGGATCCTGACTCTGCTTTCGAATTGCCTTACCAACATCAATCTCTCCGACATGGAGACCTGCTACAAGGTCTTCCGCCGCGAAGTGATTCAGGCCATTCCGCTGGAGGAAAATCGCTTTGGATTCGAGCCGGAAATTACCGTGAAAGTCGCCCGCCGCAAACTGCGTATTTATGAAGTCGGGATCAGCTATTCGGGCCGCACTTATGAAGAAGGCAAGAAGATTGGATGGAAGGACGGCTTCCGGGCGCTATATTGCCTGGCAAAGTATTCGCTGAAAGAACCAAGGGCTCAAGCTGCGTCTGTACAGGCAGCCCGAGCCCCGGGTGAATCGACTACTTCCTGATCAACTGCAACTCTCGTCTAGTGCCGGGAACCTTTGTGGCGCAGACGCCCCTTATACGGATCGCCGCTCTTGCCCTTGCCGCCTTTGCCGGAACTGCCCGCAGAAGCGAAATGGATGGGTGGGTTGCCGTCGCCCTTCTGCGCTTTCAGGACGGGAGCGGGGTGCGCCTTGGTCGCCTGTTTGTGGGGTGCCGATACCCGGGCGCCAGACTGTTCCACTCGACGCAATTCCGTGGCGCTGGAGGATTTAGCGGCCGGCTCTTTCACCGACCGTCCGCCCTTGTTGCTCTGCTTCTCCTCGCTGTACGACGCCTTCGCTTTGGGCTTCTGATGCTTCTGCGCCGCCGCGGTCATGGTCAAGCCCGTCACCGCCAATGCCAGTACAAACAAGAATCTCATCGGTTTTCCCCTAATCACACTCACACTGAACTGAGATGCACGCGCCCTGCCAACCATATTAACCCCGTCCGGGGAAAACCACTCGCGCAACCCGCAGAAACCAGGCCGAATGCGGCCACATTGGCGCAACTGGCCCCAGTCTCGGTCGCCTCAGGGAATCGAGGAGCATAAGTAGGAAAATATTTTCACATTTTCCCTTCCGGAAACTTCCGGTGATTAGGTTCCTTTTTGGGCGGTGATGTATAACAGGACCATCCGTGATGTAGAGATATTGTAGCTCCCAGCCTCAGAATGGCAGCAGGCGATCGCTATTTCGTCTTTGTGAATCCCCCGCCGCCGAATGTTGCGGCTCATAGAGGTTGTAGTGCTGAGAATTCTTTCAGCTCTCGGTCTTCCCGCGAGACTAGCTGCCTCGCTCTATCTCACTCTTGTATTGGCCGGTTGCCAGGGCGTTGCGCCCAGCGGCAACAGTGGATCCGGCCAGCATGGAACGTTATCCGTAACCCCTGCTTCGTTAACCTTTGGCAACGTCACGGTGGGCAAGACGGCCTCTCTGGCCGGAAGCCTGAACGCAGGCGGCTCGGCGGTCACTGTCTCATCGGCGTCGAGTTCCAGTTCGGAGTTCGCCATCGGTGGAATTTCTTTTCCTGCGACCCTGGCTGCGGGCCAAAGCCTCTCGTTCCATGTTGCATTTACGCCGCAAGCTAGTGGCTCCGCGGCCGCTACTCTGACGTTCACGAGTGACGCGGTTGACCCATCATCACTTCAGTCTGTTGATGGAACGGGCGCTCCCGTCCCCCAGCATGCGGTTGACCTGTCGTGGAATGCGAGCCAGTCGTCAGATGTAGTCGGTTACAACGTCTTCCGTGGAAACAATATGGAAGGGCCATACTCGCGAATCAATGTTGCGCTCGAAGCTAGCCTCTCTTACACAGATTCGGGAGTGACGGGCGGCAAGAACTATTACTACGTTGTAACGGCCATGGACAGTAACAGTGTCGAAAGCGGTTACTCCAACGAGGCGTCGGCTGTAATTCCAGTACCGTGAGTTCTTCCGTTCCTAATTTCCTCCGCATTCACAATTCCGCAGCCTGTTGGCCCCCTGTACTGATGGACATTGGTCAATTGGCCATTCGCACGGATCAGTGGTGAACCCCCGTACCTCGTTGCGATCCTAAAGATCAGCCTCGAACCATAGTGCTGCGTCATATTCCGAATTTCCTGTAGTCCTTCCGAAATCTACGTCTTCCAAGGCCCGCCCCTGACAATGGAAACTACTGAAGCAGAGCGTTTAACGCTTCAGTGACCTGAAATCCCCCGCCGTACAACCAAGATACGGCTCACTCGAGGTCGGGCCCTTGAACGCTAGATTGCTAGTCCGTGCCAGTCTCGGCTCCCTTCTGATCGTTGCTGCTCTCATCTCCCTCACCGGTTGCCAACTGCTTGGCAAACAGCAGAACCCGGTGAACAACTCCGTGGTGCTGACCGATACCAACGTGGATTTCGGCAAAGTGGCGGTGGGTAGCAACAAGCCAGTCGGGAACAAGCTGACTAATTTCAAGACCTCCGATGTAACCATTGTTTCAGTGGCTGGCCTGGACGCGAACTTTCAAATTACCGGTCTCACACTCCCGCAGGTGGTCGCACCCGGACAGGAAGTTCAGTTCTTTGTCCAGTTTCAGCCGACGACAGTGGGCACAGCCTCCGCAACCCTCTCATTTGGGGATAATTCTGAATTTCTGGCGTCGATGACGGTCACCGGCGAGGGAGTCGAGCCGGGACAACTCACTCTGAATCCTTCCGCGCTGAACTATGGCAACGTGAAAGTCGGAGCGAGCCAGACTAGCAATGTCACGCTTTCCAACAGTGGCGATACCGATCTGACGGTGGCGCAGGCGACGCTCAGCGGCGCCGGTTTTGCGATGAGCAACCTCGCCGTGCCGCTGACTTTGCACGCAGGGGGAACAGCATCGTTCAGCGTGACATTCGCACCGCCGGCTGCCGGCAACTTTACCGGGAGTGTTTCATTTTCGACCAGCGCCGGAAGTAAGACAAAGCGTGCATTTGGATCCACTGGAATGGGGCAATCGGCACCGCAGCAACTCGCCGTGAGCCTCAGCTTGAACGGCACGGGTGTAGCTGCAGGAAGGCTGAGCGCGAATCCGACGAGTCAGGCATTTGGGAATGTGCAGGTCGGAACCAATAGCAGCAAAGCTGAAACGATCACCAACATCGGCGGGTCACCGCTGACGATTACGCAAGCGAACGTAACCGGTGCAGGACTTTCCATCAGTGGATTGCCGCTGCCCACGACGCTGGCGGTAAATCAGAGCGCTACTTTCACGATGAAGTTCGCTCCGACATTGAGCGGAGCGGTCAGCGGAAATCTGGCGATTCTTTCCGACGGCTCCAACTCACCATTTAACATTCCGATGTCAGGCACAGGGGTACCTCCTGGCCAGTTGTCCGCGAATCCGACGAGTCTTGCGTTT
>QIAJ01000016.1 GCA_003225495.1 Acidobacteriota bacterium | reverse complement strand
TTTGCGGGGGTGCGCGCGTTACTGTAGGTGATACCGTGGCTGGAAAGCTCGGCAAGAGCTGACTGAGGGTTCTTGCTGACGTAGTTGGCGACATCGAGAGCGTGCAGACTATCGACGCTGATGAGGAGTACATGCTGGATCTGGGATTGCGGCCCGGATTGGGCGACTGCCGCTGCGGTCAGCAGGCACATCAATACCAGCAAAGTGGGGAGAAAACGACGGGTTGTCACTGAAAAGCCTCCTTGGAGCACGCGCAGAGGAGTTTATGAAGCGGCTATTTCAGGAAGGTTAATACCATGTGAATGTCTTGTAAAAAGCCGGTATTGCGGCGCGCGCAAGCGGGTGCCGGGCGTCATCTCTATAATGGTTTGCGCTTTCAGGAGGTCCTATTGTTCTCGCGCCGCCGATTTCTGCAAACCGGTTCTATTGCCGCTGCCGTCACCGCAACACTTCCGTCTCTTGCTCAAGCGAAGGACAAGAAGGCCCTTCCATCGGCTATCGCGCGGCTTAAATCGTTGAGCAGCGATGCTTCAGCGATTTCGCTGACTGAGCGACGAGAGAGGCAAGAAAAGGCGCGCATTCTCATGCGTGAGAACAACCTCTCCGCGATCCTGATGACCGAAGGCACTTCCCTGACTTATTTCACTGGAATGCGTTGGTGGGGCGGTGAGCGGCTGTTCGCGATGGTGCTGACTGCCAAGGGCGAGTCATTTTATGTTTGTCCGGGATTTGAGGAGGGTCGGGCGCGCGAGCAGATTGCGAAGTCGCCAGATGGAGACAAATCGGACGTCCGCATCTGGCAGGAAGATGAAAGTCCTTACGGACGCGTGGCGCAGGGATTGAGCGATCGCGGGATTGCGGGTGGCACTGTAGGACTTGAGGAGACAGTGAAGTTCGTCTTCGAGGATGGTTTGCGGAAGGCGGCCCCCACTGCGACGTTTGTGAGTGCGACGCCGGTGACCGTGGGATGCCGGATGATCAAGAGTCCGCATGAGATTGACCTCATGCGTCTGGCCTCGAAGATTACGCTCATGGCGTACGAGGCCACCTACCATTCGCTGAAGCCGGGGATGACACAGCAGGATGTCGAGGATTTGATTGAAGCCGCGCACCGCAATCTTGGATTCGAGGGCGCAGCCGATGTGCAGGTGGGAGAATTTTCTGCATTTCCTCACGGATCGGTCACGCCGCAGGTGATTCGCGAGGGCACGATCGTGTTGATCGATGGCGGATGCAAAGTGGAAGGATATGCTTCTGACATTACTCGGACCTTTGTGCTCGGCAAAGCCAGCGACAAGATGAATCAAGTCTTCGACATCGTGCATAAGGCGCAGAGCGCTGCGTTGGCGACTGCCAAGCCAGGAGCCGAATGCGGCTCGGTGGATGCGGCTGCTCGAACGGTAATCACGGAAGCTGGATATGGTCCAGACTACAAATACTTCAAACACCGCGTCGGGCATGGCATGGGAATGGACGGACACGAATGGCCTTATCTGGTGCGCGGCAACGAGACCAAGATGCAGCCGCACATGACCTTCAGCGATGAGCCGGGTATCTATATCCGGGGAGAGTTCGGGATTCGATTGGAAGACGATATGCACATTACGGAAAATGGGGCGGAGCTTTTCACTCCGCAGAGTCCGTCGCTGGAGAATCCGTTCGGAAAAGGGTAACAGCAAGATCCGCCCTAAGAGGAATTAGAGAGCTGGATCTCGGCATCACTTGAGCAATGCCCTGATGCGAATCTGAGTTCTATCAAGGAACGGGCACGATCGCTTACTGTTTCATCGGCACGCTGTAATACGATGAGATGACCTGCCACTTGCCGCCGACTTTCATCCAGACATCGGTCAACCGGTCGTGATACTCATAGGGCTTTCCGTTGGACTTGCCCCTCTCGTGATAGGCCCCGGTGACGACCGCAGCGTCTCCGTGCGTGCGGACTTTGAGATCCGAGAGTTCAGCAACATCGACTTGAACGGAAGGGTCCGCGCTGTGCGTGATGTATCCGGACTTGCTATAGGTATTGCCATCTTCAACCGTGATCACAAAATCTTCCGCCAGCAGCGACGACAGGATATCGATTTGCCGCTTCTTGTAGGACTCGGTCCATTTTTCCTCGAGCTTGCGAATGCTGTTGGCACTGTCTTTTTCTTGGGCAGACGAGGGGATGGCAAATGCTGTGAACAGGCACAGGATCACGGCTGAACCGATGCGTAGACGCATGCGTCTATGTCACACAATTTTTGGGGGTTCGGCAAGTTCCTATTGTGGGCCCCGCTTTAGTAATCCTGGAAAGCTTCTTAAATCCGACGACACCGGCTGACCCGAGAAACGCCCAATCTCGGCGACCACTATCACTTCCGGATTGCCGACGATTCTCCGCCTTCCCGCAGTAATCCGGTGCGGTATGCTCTTTTGTGGACATCCTCAGAGATGAGTGAAAGCGGCCAGACGACGAGCGGAAGTTGGTGGAGAGCCTCGCTGTTGGATCGCGTGGCAGAACTCCGGCAACGCGAGGGCCAGGTCTTTTTGGCTTTGGCGCTGGTGATCGGCGCCTTGACAGGGTTGGCGGTTGTCGCCTTCATCGTACTGACGGAACGAATGGGGATGCGGCTGTACCCGGCGGGCGGCGCTCCGTGGCGGCGTTTGCTGTTCCCCGTCGTGGGCTCGCTCGGCATCGGTTACTTGCTGTATCGCTACTTTCCCAATGCACGAGGCAGCGGCGTTCCGCAGACGAAGGCAGCGCTGTTCGCGCGCGATGGCCGTATCACGCTGCGCACCGTGCTCGGTAAGTTTTTCTGCACATCGGCAACGCTCGCTAGCGGAATTCCTCTGGGACGCGAAGGACCGTCCGTCCAAGTTGGTGCGGGCATTGGTTCCGCGCTGGGACGGTTCCTCGGTCTGGGCACCGAGCAGGTGAAAAAGCTCATCCCGGTGGGGGCGGCGGCGGCTATTGCAGCCGCATTTAATACGCCTTTGGCGGCAGTTCTGTTTGCCCTCGAAGAAATCGTGGGCGATCTGCACGCACCAGTGATGGGCGCCGTGGTACTGGCCTCGGCGACTGCCTGGATGGTTCTGCGCGTGTCTCTCGGCAATCATCCACTCTTCAGAGTTCCACAGTATCAACTGATCCATCCAGCAGAGTTTGCGGTCTATGCGGTGTTGGGCGTAGCCGGCGGTGTGGTTTCGGTGGCGTTCACGAAACTCCTACTCGGCTTGCGTGCGCGCTTCCTGCGGTTGCCGCAGAAGACTGTCTGGTTCCACCCCGTAGCAGGCGGATTGTTGGTCGGGCTGATGGGGTGGTTTGTCCCGCAGGTTCTGGGTGTCGGGTATGGGTATGTTGGCGACGCGCTGAACGGAAACATGGCGTTCAAAATGATGTTGGTGCTGGTGGTTCTGAAACTTGTCGCCGTTACTACCAGTTACGCATCGGGTAACGCGGGCGGCATTTTTGGGCCATCGCTTTTTATCGGTGCAATGTTAGGGGGCAGTGTAGGAACGATGGCACATCATTGGTTCCCCGCTTACACGGCGACTCCGGGTGCTTACGCCCTGGTGGGAATGGGCGCGGTCTTCGCCGGGATTGTACGCGCGCCGATGACTTCGGTGCTCATGATCTTCGAGATGACCCAGGACTATGCGGTGATCGTTCCGCTGATGATTGCGAATCTAGTGAGTCTTTACATCGCTTCGCGATTGCAGCATGAGCCCATCTACGAAGCCCTAGCAGTACAGGATGGTATCCACCTGCCGAAAGGAGTATCGCGCCTACGCTCTGCTCGGCATCAGGTCGCGAGAGTCATGCAAACCGCGACTCTATTGCTACCTTCTGAGATGACCGTCCGGGAGGCTCTGGAAGGGATTCAATCTAGTGAAGTCCGAACCCGGCTGGTGGAGGATCAACGAGGCGTAATTGGCGTGATCAACCTTGCGAGACTGCAAGGAGAACTTGCCGAAGGTGCGGAGAAGAAGCTTGGCGAGTTGGTGGATGCGCTGGCTTTTCCGCACGTGCACGCCGACCAGGGACTGGATTTGGCGCTTGAGCGCATGGGTGCGAATCAGATCGAAATCCTGCCGGTAGTTAACCGCGCGGATGTGCACAAGTTGGAAGGTATCGTGACGCTGCAGGACGTGCTGTATGCATACGGCGTGGACCGCACCTAATCAGGCCCGGGGCGGCGGGGTATAGTCAACAGATGCGGGACGGCCTAACTCATGACCCTGACAGAGTCGAAATGCCCCGTGGAATCACTACTGTCGGCGCTTTCTTGTTCTTCGGAGCGTTCATGGCATCCCTTGCCGGGGCGACACTAATTTGGCCTGGAACATCCTTCGATAGGGTATGGGCTCTCAATCCCATCGCTCACCGACAGCTTGCAATCCTTGGCAGGCCAATAGGAATTCTCTTTCTTTTGCTGGGCGCAGCGTTGGCACTTGCTGGGGTGGGCTGGTTCAAGCGCCGCGTCTGGGGGTGGAGATTGGCCGTGGCGGTAATCGCGACCCAGGTTCTGGGCGATCTGGTCAATTTCTTTAGGGGTGATCTATTGCGTGGCGGTGTTGGCTTCGGCATTGCGACTGCACTGTTGTTTTATCTCTTACGTTCACGGGTCAGAGCAGTCTTCAATGGGGCCATTCTGGCATGACTGCGATTTCCGGAGTGGAATTCCTGGTCTGGCTTCTGATCGCCGCGTCGATTATTGCAGTGTTAACGAAATATCTGCGAATTCCGTACACGGTGGCCCTTGTTCTTGGGGGGTTGCTCCTGAGCGTGCTTCACTTGCCCTTTCTGTCGCCGCTTCAACCGAATCAGCGTCCGAACTGGCTTACACCCGATGTAATTCTGATTTTGTTTCTCCCTGCCCTTGTTTTCGAGGGCAGCGTCAAGATTGATGTACGGGATCTTCTGCGTGACGCAGCGCCACTCTTGGTCTTGGCCAATGTTGGGGTTCTGCTCGCCACTCTTGTAACTGGCTACCTAATTCATTGGGCGATTGGAGTGCCGATTTTGATAGCGCTGCTGTTCGGGACGATCATCTCGGCGACCGATCCCATTTCGTTGCTTGCCATCTTCAAAGACCTCAAAATGGACAAGCGGCTTTCAGTCATTATTTCGGGAGAGAGCCTCCTGAACGACGGAACAGCGGTAGTCCTGTTCCAGATCGTACTTGCCGGGGCTCTCGCCGGCGGACTGAGCGCGAGAAATGGAATTGCGCAGTTTCTCTGGGCTGTCATAGGAGGAGCGGTTCTCGGGTCTGCATTGGGGTACGCGGCGAGCAAGATCACGCAAACGATCGATGATCCTCAGATCGAGATCACCGTTACCACCATCGTTGCCTACGGCAGCTATCTTCTTGCCAATCATCTGCATTTGTCGGGGGTGATTGCGACGGCATCGGCGGGCTTGATCGTCGGCAATTTTGGCGCGAAGAGAGGAATGAGCCCCGGAACCAGAACTGCCCTGGAGTCGTTTTGGGAATACATCGCTTTTGTCATGAACTCCTTGGTGTTTTTGCTCATAGGACTGGAGGTTCATATCGATTCCCTGACTCGTGCTTGGCGTCCAGTATTTTTCGCAATCGCAGCCGTGCTGATCGGCCGCGCTCTCTCTGTCTATCTACTGGTTCCGATGAGCAATTTTTTTGGGGAGAAAATTCCTCTTCGTTGGCAACATGTGATCGTCTGGGGTGGTTTGCGCGGTGCTCTGGCTCTGGCTTTGGCACTCAGCCTCGACAACACATTCCCGTACCGAGATCGGATACTAGACTTCACCTTTGGAGTCGTCGTTTTCTCCATTCTGGTACAGGACCTGACAATGAAGCCTCTGCTCAAGGTCCTGGGGCTTGCAGTCGGCCGAGCCTAGGCCAACTCTCAGCGCTCAGTTTGTCGGTGACTAAGGATCACCCTTGGGAAGAGGGG
>QIAJ01000104.1:3109-3769 GCA_003225495.1 Acidobacteriota bacterium | reverse complement strand
AACGCACCGCTCGTTAGGCCAACGAGGTTTCCGCGCTCTCCCGGAGACGACTGGCCCGTTGTCATTAATTTGAAGAGCGCTTTCCGGAACGCCTCGTCGTAAACGGCATCGTGGAGAACGGCGTCGCCGTCAGCGTGCAGTCGCGCGATGACCGCATTGGGCGTGGCGCGGTCCAGTGCGCGAGCCGCGTCGTCGCGCGCTATCTGAACGGGAAGCGCGTAGGTCTCGGTCGGGCCGTCGAGATAACTGACTTCGACGAACCAGATTTGGGCGGCATCGTCTCCGCTCGCGACCGGGATTTCTTCGGCAATGCGCATTTGCCGAACCGTCCGTGCCTTCGCGCCGAACCAGCGGCAGTTGCGGACGTAAGCTGGCAGAACTTCGCGTTCGATTCGCGCGCGCTGACCGTTTTCGAGCAATGCCGCCACGCTCGGCGCGGAATCGAGTGTCGGGATCTTGCGTTCCTTCGACGCGATGGAAGCCGCGGTCTCCGATCGAAGCACAAACCAGTAATGCGAGTGTGGGCCGAGGGTGATGACGTAAGGTGATTTGCCGATCGCCGGGAAAAAATTCTGGCTGAATACTTCCATCAACGCGCAGCCGGCGAAGCGGGAAAGGTCGATCTCCGCGGCCTGCGCGAAGCGCGACAAATTCACCACA
>QIAJ01000104.1:2482-3076 GCA_003225495.1 Acidobacteriota bacterium | reverse complement strand
GCGCGGAAGTTTTTTCGCATCGCGATGACGCGACGCGTCCACCAGAGAAGGGACGACAAATTCTTCTGCTGGTTCTCGACGTTGATGGCTTCGTAGTGGTACTCGGGATCGATCGTGATCGGCAGATAAAGTTGCTGCGGGTTCGCCGTGGAAAAACCGGCGTTGCGGTCGGGGCTCCATTGCATCGGGGTGCGGCAACCGTTGCGATCGCCGAGATAGAAATTGTCGCCCATCCCGATCTCGTCCCCGTAATAGAGGACAGGCGTGCCCGGCATGGAGAAGAGGAGAATATTGAGCAGCTCGATTTTCCGGCGGCTGTTGGCGAGAAGCGGCGCGAGCCGGCGGCGGATGCCGAGGTTGATTCGCGCCGTCGGATCGTTCGCGTAAACGCGCCACATGTAATCGCGTTCCTCGTCGGTCACCATCTCGAGCGTCAGCTCATCGTGATTGCGCAGGAACATCGCCCATTGGCAGGTCTCGGGAATTGGAGGCGTCTGTTCGAGGATGTCGATGATCGGGAACCGGTCCTCCATCTGGAGCGCCATGAACATCCGCGGCATGAGCGGGAAATGGAAATTCATGTGCGACTCATCG
>QIAJ01000104.1:0-2395 GCA_003225495.1 Acidobacteriota bacterium | reverse complement strand
ATCGTTCCCTCGCGTTCGTAGAGGTACGGAACCGCATCGAGCCGCAGGCCATCAACGCCCATGCCGAGCCAGAAATCGAGCATCTTATCGACGGCTTCATGTACGGCCGGGTTATCAAAATTTAAATCGGGCTGGTGAGAATAAAAGCGATGCCAGTAATACGCTTTCGCGACCGGATCCCACGACCAATTCGACGTCTCAAAATCTTTGAAGATGATGCGCGTTTCCTTGTATTTCTCCGGCGTATCGCTCCAGACGTACATCTCCCGTTCCGGCGAACCGGGCGCGGCCCGGCGCGATTTCTGGAACCACGGGTTTTGATCGGAGGTGTGATTGATGACCAGCTCGGTAATCACTCGCAACCCGCGCTGGTGCGCCGCGTCGAGGAACGCCCGGAAATCATCGAGCGTGCCGAAGTTCGGATTTACATCGTAGTAGTCGGCAATGTCGTAACCGTCATCGCGCATTGGCGACGGATAGAACGGCAACAGCCAGAGCGCGGTGACGCCGAGTTCCTGGAGATAATCGAGTTTCGCGATCAGCCCGCGGAAATCGCCGATGCCGTCGCCATCGCTGTCGTGAAAGGTCTTCACGTGCAGCTCGTAGATGATGGCGTCTTTGTACCAGAGCGCGTCTACGTTCTTCGGCAACGCCATGGCGTGCGCGGCGACGCATTGCCATTCGCCGTTCCGCTCCACCCAGGTATCGGTGAACCGGTAGGTGTGCGTGAAAATTTTGCCGGCCTTCGTCTTGCCAGTTTCTTTCGCGACGCCGGTAACGACTGCGATATTCGGTCCGAACATGCGCACGCTCATGTCGCTTGAAATGGCGGACGTATAAGTGCTTGTGTCGCGCTTCGCTTCGGCGAGCAACGTCGCTTTATCGCCGGTCTTGCCGCTCGACGAAGTCCCGATGAAATCATCGGCCACGATTTTCTCGATCGTCGCTGCGTCGTGTGTCGTAAGTGAAGCTTCCCAGCGCGATTCGAGCTCTTTGATTCTCGAGGTGGCATCGTCGGACGCCGGTGAAGTTTCAACGGACGGCGATTGCTCCGGTGTCGGAGATGGAGTGGGTTTCGGCGTCGGACTCGGAGTTGGCTTTGGTGTTGGGCTCGGCTTTGGCGTCGGACTCGGAGTTGGCGATGGCGTTGGCTTGACCGTTGGGGTTGGGGTCGGCGAAGGAGACGGCTTCGGTGTCGGTGTCGGCTTGGGAGTCGGAGTTGGCGACGGCGATGGAGTCGGTTTCGGTGACGGCGTCGGTGAAGGTTTCGGGCTGGCTGCTGGTCGCGGTGTTGTCGGATGCGGCGTCGAGGAAGCGGTCGGATGGGATCCGCTCGCAGTCGAAAACGGACGCACGGTCGGGAATGTCATCGGCGGTTTGCCGGAACTAGTCGGTGCGACGGAAGGGACAGATCGCGGCGCCGGAGTTGGAGATGAGAGCGTCAACGGCGGTGCGGTCGTCAGGGGTAAAGTCGGCGGCGTAGTCGCCGGCACTAACGACAATGTCTCGCCTTCGGTCGGAAGAGGTGACGGCGTTTCGAACGTTTCCGGCGCGGCGGTTTGGAGCGGCTTGACCGTTGCCTTCGGAGACGGTTTCGCGGTAGCGGTCGGCGTAGGTTTCGGCTTGGGACTCGGCGACGGACTGGGGCGAAGCAGCGTCCTGCGCTCGAACAAAGGCCGCCGTGGCGAGCAACGCGATGGCAAAAACAAATGAGCGCATGTGGTTGTTTCTCCGAAAAATCGTTGGGCGACGCTAGCCCGCGTGCGTCCGCCGGGTCAAGAGGATACCTTTACGATCGGCTGCCGCCGGTTTCCTCTCAACCGCCCGGCACGGTCGGATCGTTCTTCGCCGACGCGCTCTTCCAAAGATGAAATGTGTAGGTAAACACGACGTAGCCCAAGACCTTGTGCGGCGCATCGTTCGTGACATAGAGCGCCGGGTTCATCTGAAAGTCCGGCGTCATGTTCCAGGTAAAACCGAACGCCGTAGAGTTTCCGCTCCCGCTTTGGAAATCGACCTGGGCGCGCCATTGCTTGTTGAAATCGTAGGCGTAACCAAGGATCACTTCGTTCCGATATCCGGCGTGAATGGCGCCGGCGATGAACTTCTGGTGCTCGGTGTAGTAGCCGCCTTCGAGATACGGTTGCGGATCGACGTGGGTATGCGGCGACCAATTCGCGAAGCCGGTTGCGAGCAGCCACGGCTCCGTGGTCAGAATGCCGAGCTCGGTTCCGAAGATCAATTCGTTAGGCCGGAAGCCCTTGAAGACGGCGACCTCGGCCCATCTGGTCAATCCCAGCTCGGTCTGAAACTGGTACGGATTTCCAATCAGTTTGTCCTGGGCTTGAAAGCTCAACGAAAGATCGCCTTCCGGCTGAAGGTCGGGCGTGATGAT
>QIAJ01000102.1:1642-17897 GCA_003225495.1 Acidobacteriota bacterium | reverse complement strand
GACTTAAGCTGCTTTTCGACCTGCCGACTATCGGCCCATACTGAAGGACCCGACAGAAGGACAATGAGAATGGACACCGCCGCGGCTATCGTTAGATTCATGAGGAGACAAATGAAGCCGATCGCTCGACCGGGCCGATTCAGGTATACAAATAACACACATCGTCGAGTTGAACCTACGCGCATCGTCGCAATCGCAACTTTCGGCCTGCTTGCGCATCTGATGAATAGACACCTATGACTGAAAAACTCACCGAAAAAATCGCCAAAACCGAAGCGGAATGGCGCCAACAGCTTACTCCTGAGCAATACCATGTGACCCGGGAAGCCGGTACCGAGCGCGCCTTCACTGGCAAATACTGGGACAATCACGAAAAAGGGATGTACCACTGCGTCGGCTGTGGCGCCCCGTTATTTGAATCCGAAACCAAGTTCGAGTCCGGCACCGGCTGGCCGAGTTTCTTTGCGCCCGTCGATCAGCAGAACGTCAGCGAGCACACCGACCGCGCCTACGGGATGACCCGCACCGAAGCCCGCTGCGCCCGCTGCGAAGCCCACCTCGGACACGTCTTCCCCGACGGCCCCAAGCCGACCGGGCTACGATATTGCATGAACTCCGCGTCCCTGGATTTCAAACCGAAAGAGTGAAACTAAGGCTGCAGTCCTCGTCAACAGCCGGACCAGTTAAGACTGAAGAGAATTCTGGTATGGAAGTGTGCTCTTTGCGCGTAGTGCGAAGAACAGGTTGAGGGCATGCGCTTACTCGCCCATTGCCTGTCCCAACCAGAGCAGCAAGAGAATGGTTGATAAGGCGGGAGTCTTCCATCGAAGGGGACTCTTATTGCCAGCCCCGCAGAGCCCCAACAGCAACCCCAGGAAAGCGGACACGAATCCCCATGCGTAGATCCGAAGAAGAGTGGGATTCATAAATGGAAACCCTTCAGTGAATTGGGCATAAATGCCCGTCCCAACCTCCAGTGAGGCTGAGAGTGAAGCAAAGACGCCAGCAAGCGAACATCTGATTCCAGCGCGCAGCTTATCTGGACGCTTGCGTACCCAAGTTCTCCATCCCCACGCAACCCAGGTTGCAAGTCCGCCCAAAATGATGCCGACAAAGACTCTGTCTACTATTGGTCCCATAGCTGTTCCGCTTGCTCTCGTTGCCACAAAACAATAAAGGGACGGACACGTAGCCCGTCCCTCTGTTGCGCATTAAAAAAATCCTTTACGCGCCCGCGGTCGCAACCATCGCCTTCGGTGGCTCCGGCTTCTGCTCGTGCTTGTTCTGATTCTGCGGCTGGGCTTTCTTTTCCGCAGTGCGTACTTCGACTCCGCCCTTCAGGATCGCGCCTTCTTCCACGCTGATGCGGTGCGTGATCACGTCACCCGTTAGCGAACCTTCGCTGCGGATGTCCAAACGATCAGCGCACTCCACGTTGCCGTGGACTTTGCCCATGATAACGAGTTCCTTCGCGTTAACATTCGCCGCCACGTGCCCGTTACGGCCGACGGTGACACGGCTCTCCGGGAAACTGATAGTCCCTTCCACGCGGCCGTCGATGAAAAGTGCTTCGGAGCCGCTCACTTCACCTTTGATTACGAGCGTGCGTCCAATGGTGGCCTGCTCCATCGTCGGAGCCGCCGTCTTGACTGGAATGTAACTGTTCGTGGGGGTCGTTGGAGAATACTTCGGTTCCGGAGACTGCAACATGTGAACCTCTCTAGAGTTCCGCGTCCGAGTGGGGAGTATGCCCGAAGGTCCGCGGTCGATGCGGCTTGCCGCAATAGGAGAATCGCACGATCCGATTGGTTACGACAGGTTACCGAAGGTGATGTACGTGTAGAGACTGGCTTTGCCCCGCCTCTACTCCAGTTTCGTGCAAAAAAAGGGACACCGTTTGTCGATGCCCTCTTTTACCTACCGCAACTGAATGTTTATTTGTTCTCGTTCACTCCGCCCGCACCGAATTCCTTCCGTTGCACTACCGGACGCACCGCTCGCGCCGCGACTGCCGGCGCTCCCGCCGCTGCCCCGTAGCGTTCGAGCAGCACGGGAACCATTGCACCTTCCGCTTCTTTGACGAACGTGAGCTTGTTCTCGCCCAGCAGATCGATGCGGACAAAGTCTCCCAGCTTCACCTGCCCGGTTGCGACCAGGTTAGCCAGTGGGAATACAATGTGACGCTCGATGGCCCTTTTCAGGTGGCGAGCTCCGTACTTCGGGTCGGTGCCTTCCGACAGGAGATAATTCTTAACCTTCGATGTGCAGTTGAAGACGAACTGGTGTGCGCCCGCAGCCATCAGAACCCGCTGCTGAACCATACCCAGTTCAATTTCCAGAATCTGCTCCAGGTGCTCTGGACGTAGTGTCTTGAAGACCACTACCTTATCGATACGATTCATGAACTCGGGTGTGAACTTGCGCCGCGCAGCTTCCACCGCCGTCCGGTTGATCTTTTCATCGAGCGACGAATCTACTTGCACTGATTTCGGTGCGAAGCCGAACCCTCCGCCGACCAGTCCCGACATCTCGCTGGCGCCCAGATTCGACGTCATGATGATGATGCAGTTCGACAGATCTACTCTCCGGTTGTCGCCCAGTGTCAGGGTTGCCTTGTCGAGAATTCCAAGCAGCAGTTGCCAGAGCGAGTCGGACGCTTTCTCGATTTCGTCGAAAAGGAGGATTGAAAGTTTCAGCTTCTCCGTGTGCCACTGGTTCAGCGCTTCCTGCGTGAGCAGCGGATGGGTCTCGCGGTGTCCCAGATATCCAGGGGGCGAGCCGCTGAGCTTGGCGATCTCGTGCGAATGCTGAAATTCAGCACAATCGATCTTGATGCAGGCGCGCGCGTCGCCGAACAGCGACTCGGCCATCGCTTCCACCACCCGCGTTTTGCCGGACCCCGTCGGTCCCAGAAAGAGTAGATTGCCCACTGGACGGCTGGGCGCATTCAATCCTGCCAGGAACATCTGGTAGATTTCCGCCACCTTTTCGACCGCCTGGTCCTGGCCGACGATCTTGCGTCGCAGGGAGCCGTCGAATTCGCGGGCGTCGTTACTGCGACGGGTCGGATCGAGGATGGTTGCGAGATTCGTTCTCATAGGGTCAAGGGTCTTCTTTCCTTCGGGAAACTGTAGGCCGCCTGGGAAGCTGGACATTCTTGCATCACCTTGCCTGGGGGAAAAGGCAGATTGTGTCCTGCCCCACCCTCCTCAGAGCAAACGGTTAGCCATCCTCCCGGAACCCGCTCATTCCTCTGTTCCTGAGCGTTTTAGATGCAGCCAGCAGGTGCCAAGAGACACCCCCCCGATTACCCCATATAGTCCTGAAGGGAAATTCTTTGCAGACTGCGGGAACTTCCCTCCCGCCGCAACGCCCCGCTTACCTTTGCTGCTGTCCGTAAGCCTCTGATCGCTTTGGACTGCCGTAACTGGCACCCGCAGGCCACCCCGCTTACGCTGGTATCATCAATAGTTTTTCGGAGAGAACCTTGTCCCGACATTCGGCGCGCATCCTCATAGCCTTGGCGTCTTCTATCACTCTGACCATCCTGCCCCAGGTCGTTCTCGCAGTTCAGAATCCTCACGCGCTGCACCTTGTCTCCGTGAAGAATCAGGTTACGAAAAAGGCTCAGGCGCCCGAAGCCGCGCCCCTAATTGCGCCTCCCGGATCGGTCGTCCATGAAGCCCACCGTGGGGACAGTATTCCTTCGGTAGCACGCCAGTATCTGAAGAAGACCAGCTATTTGACTTCGACTGAACTCGGAGACGCCATCCGGCAGGCCAACAGTGGCCGCCAGGGAATGTTCCTCCATCCCGGTGAGCAAATCATCATCCCCGGAATCCTGGACGCCCCGATTGTCGAGAAGACTGTCGCCGTCCCCAAAGACTTCGAAGTGCGCGCAATCTACCTGACCGGCGTGATGGCCGGTAGTGATCACGGCCTGCGCATCGTCCGCCACTGGAAAGAAGTCGGCGGCAACGCTGTAGTTTTCGATATCAAGGACAGCGACGGCATCGTCAACATTGCCTTCGACCACCCTCTGGCCACCGGGCAGAAGCACTACATTCACGACCTGCCGAAATTTGCGCGGTTCCTGCACTCGCAGAATATGCATGCCATCGCGCGCATCGCAATCTTCCGCGACGAGCACCTCGTAACTACGCATCCCGAACTCGCAGTGAAGTCGCACCGCACCGGCCAGCCGTGGCGCGAAAACGGCAAGCTGGTCTGGACCGATCCCTCGAATCCCAAAGTGCAGGACTATGACATCGCCCTGGCAAAATTCGTAGCCCAGTCAGGCGTGGACGAAGTGCAATTCGACTACGTCCGTTTCCCCGCCGAAGGCGACCAGAAAGATGCCGGCTTTACATTCCAGACCGAGAATCCAAAATGGCAGCGCTCCCAGGTCATCGCTGACTTCCTGACGCGTGCATATGCCGAGATCCACCCCACCGGGGCCCTGTTCTCGCTCGACGTTTTCGGAATCATGGCTTGGCAGCGTTCGGTGGATCTTTCGCATACTGGACAAGATATCGTCGCCATGGCGAAGCATTGTGACGTGCTCTCGCCCATGATCTACCCTTCGCATTTCTTCGGCATGGACGGCATCGCCCGCCCCGGGGACGCACCCGAACATTTCATCGGCGAGTCCATGGACCGCTTCCTGAAGATCACGAAAGACAGTGGCGTGGTGATTCGTCCCTGGCTGCAGGCTTTCGCGTGGCGGACCCATACATATTCGCCTAAGTACATTGAAGTCCAGATCGAGGTCGCGAAAAACAAAGGCGGCATAGGCTTCCTCTTCTGGAATGCCAACAACGATTACTCCAAGCCCTACACCGCAATGCCCGAAATGCGGGCAGCGAAAGGCAAGTTCTTCCGCGGCGACGACTTACCACTCAAGGATGCTGTTGCTCCTACCGTCCCCGCGGTTACAACGCCGACTCCGACCGTGCAGCCGGTTTCAAGTCCTGTGAAGATCTACAGACACTAGACTGTTGAAGATCCCTGGGTGGGACGCTCGAACCATGTATTAGAATGCGTCCGGTTCTGACCGGACTTTTTCCGCCGAGCCCTGCTCCGCGGACACCATCATGGAAGCATTCGGCGTCCTCTTCGCGCTCCTCCTGATTGGTGTCGTCATCATTCTGCCTATCTCGGTTATCTCAGCTGTTCTAAACTTGCGGCGGCGCGCCGAAAGCGACCGCCAGCAAAGCAACCAGCACTGGCAGGACCTCACCATCCGCGTCCACCTGCTCGAAACTCACCTTAAAGAGCTGAAGCAGGCCCGCGCAGCATCGCCCGAGGAATCCCACGAAGCCCGTGAGCCCAAGCCACCCACACCCGCGGCTGCTGTGCTCGGAGAAGTAGCACTGCCACTAGTTCGCCCAGTCCCGCCGCCAGTCCCCGCCGGACTTTCGCCCGACACTCCACGACCCGAGCCGCAACGTCCGGCAGCAGCGACGCCGCCAGCCATTCCGCAGCGGCCAGCCACGTCACCGCCGCATCCGATCGCGCCGCCGCCCACCCAGCCTCCGTCATACCCCACGCCCGCCGTCCATCAACCCGCTCGGCGCAGCGGACTAGACCTCGAGGAAATGCTCGGCACCAACTGGCTGAACAAAATCGGTATCGGCATCCTCGTGCTCGGCCTGGCCTTTTTTCTTGCATATCAGCTCCAGAATCTCGGCCCCGCGGGGAAAGTCTTCCTCGGTGTCGGCCTAAGCGCCGCCATGATCGCCGTCGGAGTGCGCTACGAATCCAACGAGCGTTACCGCATTCTCGCCCGCGCCAGCGCCGCCGGAGGCTGGGCTCTACTCTATTTCGTCAGCTACGCCGTCTATCACGTGCCCGCCGCGCACGTCATCGATTCCCGCGAACTGGATTTCTTCCTGATGCTCTCTGTTGCGGCCGCCATCGTGGCATACAGCCTGCGCTACAAATCGCAGGCCACCACCGCTCTGGCATTTGTCCTGTCCTACCTGACCGTAGGAATCCATCACACGTCGTTCTACAGCCTCGTAGCCAGCGTCATCCTCGCTGTGACCGTTGTGGTCCTCGCACTGCGGATGCAATGGTTCGGGCTCGAAATCTTCGGCATTGTCGCCACTTACCTCAATCACCTCCTGTGGGTCTCGCCGATCATTGAAGCAATGGGGCCCAACCGCGTCGAGTTCCCGGAGTTCCGCCTTAGCGTTGCGTTGCTTGCCTTCTATTGGCTGCTCTTCCGGCTGTCCTATATCTACCGCACCGTCGCCGATGAGAACGAAGAGCGCCTCTCCACCGCGGCCGCTCTGCTTAACAGTTTTGGCCTGATGGGCTTATTGCGTTATCAATCCCTGCATCCCGAGTGGGCGTTCCGAACCCTGCTTGCCCTCGGCGCCATCGAACTCGGATTAGCCGCGCTCGCCACCCGCCGCCGTCGAACTGCATTCGTGGTTCTAGCGACTCTGGGCTCGTCTCTGCTGGTAGCCGCACTCCCATTCCGTTACTCCGGATCCGATCTTTCAACCCTATGGTTGGTCGCTGCAGAAGTGTTTCTTCTTGCCGGCGTCTTCACACGCGAAATCGTCTTCCGCCGCATCGGCATGCTGACGCTCGCCATCGTATCTGCCCAATTGATCTTCGACACAGGCGCCCCGCTGTTGCAAGTGCGCTTGAGCAGCGCGACAGATATTGCTCCCGCTTATGCAACGGCCGTCCTCTTCGCGATGGCCTCCGCCCTCTGCTATCTCAACTCGCATTGGGTCCGAATGCGATGGCCGGACCTGTTCCGCCACGAATTTGACTCCGCCCTTCTCGCAAGCATGACCTATGTCGGAGGATTGCTCGCCATTCTTGCGGCCTGGTTTGCATTTCCAGGAATGTGGACAGCGGTAGTCTGGGCGGCATTGGCACTTCTGCTGGGCGCAATTGGAAAACTATTTCTCCAGACGTCGCTGGCGATCCAAGGCAACCTGATCGCGGTCGCGGCGATCGTCCGCCTCATTACCCTGAATTTATTTTCCGTTGAACAATGGCATAGCATCAGCATGCGGCTTCTGACCGTAGGCGCGACCGCGCTACTGCTTTACGCCGCAGCTCCCTTTGCAGGCGCTGCCGATGACGACAGTACAGACGGTGCGTGGTCCCTGCTGACAGCAGGCTACACCTGGGTTGCATCCATTCTGCTGGGAGTGCTCGTCTGGTGCGAAGTTGCTCCGCTCAACGTGGCCGTAGTCTGGATGATATTAGGACTCGTGCTGCTTGAGATTGGCCTTACGCTGAAGGCCAACTTCCTGCGCTGGCAGAGTTACACCGCATTGCTGGCAAGTTTCTTTCAAATCTGTCTCGTGAATCTGCAAACCGCAGGCATCGCCGGACATATCAGCCCGCGCATCTCCAGAGCGCTGCCTCTCATCGCCGCCTACTACTACACCGACTGGCGCGTCCGCCGCGCTGGTCCAAAAAACGCAGAGCTCCAGCAAGCCGGAACGTTCTTCACGTACCTGGGAACAGCCACCCTCGCGGCACTTCTTTATTACGAACTGCAAGATCCATGGGTAGCGGCCGGATGGGCTGCAATTACCCTCATCGCGATCGGCGCAGCGTATGCGCTTGGACGTCGCGACTACCTTCACCATTCATATCTGCTGGCGTTTGCCGTAGCCTTACGAACCGTTGGCTACAATTTCTTCCAGCCCAACCTTCAGGGCGCTACTTTCTGGCAAAGCCAGCAGTACTACTCCGGAGTCGCCATTGCGTTACTATTCGCCGCCTTGCCGATGGCATTTGCTCTTCGCCGATCCATCGCCAAAGTTCCCGGCAGTTCAGCTCTCGACAGCCGCCCCGAGCAGGTATTTTTCTTCGTCCCCTTTGGGCTCCTGACGGCCCTTATCGCGCTCGAGTCGACACGCGGCCAGCTCACCGTGAACTGGGGGATCGAAGGTGTAGTCGCATTTCTATTTGCCGTATGGGTCGGCGAGCGCAGCTTCCGCCTCGCCGGACTCGGCCTCCTGCTTACATGCGCCGCCAAGATTTTCCTCATCGACGTCTGGGGTCTCGATCCGCAATCGAAGTACATTACGCTGATCGCCTTGGGAGCGGCCCTGGTACTCGTTTCCTACCTCTATACGCGTTACAAGGAAAAATTCCGTCAGTATTTGTGATTCTCAAGAGAAAAAAGTTTCCTGGCCGGTGTGCTTCCAATCGTTTTGGTCCGGCCGGGACTGAATGTTCTGATCATCGCTGCTCAGTTTTACTTTTCTCTGTGCGACCGGGTCGCCTGGAATCCATTGTCGAGTCCAGGAATCCACACCTGAGTTAGAAAGCAGCGATTTTCGTAGCACTGAAACCGCACCTGCGCCGGATTGTTCCGCCCGGCCAGCGGGCTGGCAAGAAACAATCCGATCTTGTTTCGACCATTCTTTTCGATAGCGACCACGTTCTCCTTCAGCGCCAAGAAAGCGTATTCACCCGCCGGATATGTCTTGTCGTCCAGGCTGAACTCAAAGGGTACGTTGACCCGAATGGTAGGACCTTGTCCGAAAGCTGGCACCGCAAGCACAGCCAGCAGCAACATCGCGCTCATTGCAATTTGTCTCATAAAGTCTCCTTTTTCAGTGGCCAACCAGTCTCGGCTTCAGGACTGTCGGCTTTCGCCGGATTGATTGCCGGCAAGCGCAATCTTGCAGTCCAGGTCTGGCATGACAATGGGCCGCAGCTGAACCGATCCGGAAGAGATTATGACCATGCAAAATGTTGAAAGGATTGGCTAACCAGAAGCAATGTGACCCGTCAAATCAGGAGTTATTCGGCCCACAGCTGCTAGAATCTTTAAAGTCATTGAGGCAATTTGGATGGCCGGGACGACCGAGAACTCCTCCATCGTCCGCTTCGGTCTTTACGAAGTGGATCTGCAAGCCCGCGAACTGAGAAAGTCCGGCATCCGGATCAAGCTCCAGGACCAGCCCTTCCAGATCCTGGTCTCGCTGCTCGAGCGTCCCGGGGAAATTGTCAACCGCGAGGACCTGCAAAAACGTCTCTGGCCGGCCGACACCTTCGTTGATTTCGATCTCAGCCTGAACAGTGCAGTGAAGAAGCTGCGCCAGGCCCTCAATGACGATTCCGACAATCCACGTTTTATCGAAACTCTCTACCGCCGCGGATACCGCTTCATCGGGCCCGTGAACGGAGCCTCAAAGACCAATGGGACAGCGTTGTCGGAGCCCAGTCCACTGCCGTCCGAGGTGTCTTCATCAGCAGCGACACCGGTTAAGGCGGCGGAGGCCGCAGCCGTCCCCCGAAGGTCTGCCCTTCGCGGCAGAAGGCTCCTTGTTGCTGCCGGCGTTGTCGCCGTGTTCGCGGTCGCGATGGCATTCCGGTTCGTACCTTCTAGATCAATTCGAGCTCTGGGGTACACACAAATCACTCATGACGGCCGGCTCAAAGGGGGAATCGTCACGGACGGTCAGCGGCTCTATTTTTTCGAGCTTCAGGAAGAACACTTTGTAGCCGCTCAGGTGTCCGCTGGTGGAGGCGATACGGTGGTGGTTCCTGCACCTTTTCGGAACGTCGGAATTGGTGACATCGCACCCGATGGTTCTGCCCTTTTGCTAGCCAATATGAAGGAGATCGATGTCTCGCCTGCCCTCTGGAGTTTGCCGCTGCCCGCCGGCGCGCCGAGACGTATCGGCAGCATGTCTCCCAACGCTGCGACCTTTTCTCCCGATGGAACTCAGATTGTATTCGCAAGAGGATCGGTCATTTATGTCGCGAAAAATGATGGAACTGAGGTGCGAAAAATTGCCACCGCGAATGGCAGAGTGACCGGCGTTCCTTCCTCGCGAGGCGGAATCGTAACGGGTATACGTTTCTCGCCCGACGGGCAGAGGCTGCGATTTGCCGTCACCGAGCCCGGCACTGCTTCCCAGTACCTGTGGGAGATGCAGCGCGACGGCAGCGGCCTGCACCAGTTGCTGCCTGGCTGGAATCAATCCGCGTCACTATGCTGCGGCAACTGGACGCGAGATGGCCGGTACTACATATTCCAGAACTCCGCCCTGGGGAAAAATAATGTCTGGGTACTCCCCGAGAAGCGGTATTGGTTCAGCCCCGATCCTGAACCGGTGCAACTGACCAACGGACCTCTCCAATTCGGCTTTCCTGTCCCCAGCCAGGATGGCAAGAAAGTCTTTATGGTGGGGTCGCAGCCGCGCGCCGAACTGCTGCGCTTCGATCCCAAGTTGGGATGGGTTTCATATTTAGGTGGCGCATCGGCCATTGATCTGGCCTTTTCTCGTGATGGCCAATGGGTAGCGTACGTATCGATGCCCGATTTCACACTGTGGCGAAGCCGGATCGATGGCAGTGAGCCGATGCAACTCAGTTCCTCATCCCTGTATACGGAACTTCCTCGTTGGTCCCCCGATGGTAAGCAGATTGTATTCATGGGACGCACGGAAAAGACTAACTTCCGCGCTTATGTCGTTTCGGCGAATGGAGGCGACCTGCGCGAGCTCATTTCCGGCTCTCAAGTCGGTTTCGATCCAGGCTGGACATCGGATGGCAAGTCGATCCTCCTCAGCCTGATCGATCCTTCCTCTGCGTCAGGTCATGGAAGCCTGTTGCCATCCGCCATGGATGGAACCATTTCGACGTTGGATCTGGCGACCAACACGATCACCAACCTGCCGGGAAGCGAAAATTACTTTTCGCCTCGTCCATCGCCGAGCGGTAAGCTGATTGCCGCCCTCACGAGAAATTCTGACAGGCTCGTCCTTTTTGATCCGGCGACCCAACGCTGGAGCGACCTGACTACGCCTCCCTTCGGTCCGATCGGCTACCCCACTTGGTCGCACGATGGTCAGTACATCTACTTCGATACGATGTTTGGCCAGGATCCGGGAATCTTTCGCGTCCGCGCCGCCGACCGTAAACTGGAAAAGGTAGCGAGCCTGGAAGGCGTACAGCGCTTTCAAGCCAATTTTGGTCCCTGGAGCGGACTTGCACCGGATGACTCTCCCTTAGTTGCGCGCGATAACAGCAATCAGGAGATTTACGGCCTCGACTGGGAAGCTCCGTAGTCCCGGTTTCCTTTGACTTCGGACGCCCGTGCCCCTACCATACGGCAATCGAGTAATCCACGTGCCACAGCACGATCGGTCAAGATTTCTCATTACCTCCCCGCCCTGGAAACAAGCTAAAGACGACCATACCCATTTGCACGAAACTTGCAGGTAGATTTCCTTAGCGAACTTTGCGATTAAATGTTCCTGCGTCATCGCGAGATAGACACACGTGGCATAGCGTTCGATCCATAGAGGTGGACTTGCTTACATTCTGTCGCCGATTCGTTCCCTTGCTGTTTTGCCTCGCTTCACTCGCCAGCGCGTCCGATGCAAAACCGCTGGCTCCAGCGATCCAGGCCAATGACAATCGCCTCCCCGCCGGCGAACTCAAACACGGAGTCCTGACTGTCCAACTGGAAATGGTCCAGGCGACCTGGTATCCCGAAGAGGATGGCGGACCGAGCCTCTCCGTTTACACGTTTGCCGAAAAAGGAAAATCTCCCCAGATACCCGGCCCGCTACTCCGAATCGCAGAGGGTACCAAAGTCGACGCCCAGATTCACAACGCCCTTCCAGTGGCCATGTTCATCCGCGGCCTGCAAGCCCATGATGCATCCAACGCTGAGGCCGTGCTAATTGCTGCCGGAGCCACCGTCGATTTTCATTTCACCGCCCAGGCCCCCGGCACTTACTACTACTCGGCCCGCAGCACAAAGATGTCGCTCCACGATATCGGAGTTCTCTCCATCATTGAGGACCTCTCTATGGGTGAAGGCCCCTTCGGCATCGAGAGCCAGCTGGAAGGAGGGTTCATCGTTGACCAGCCCGGTGCCGTTCCCAACGATCGAGTCTTCATGATCACGAATTGGATGGCTGGCGTGATTACGCCTCCGTTTCGTGAGGTTGTGGTCATCAATGGCAAGTCCTGGCCTTACACCGAGCGTCTTTCCTATCGCACCGGCGACTCTACTCATTGGCGCCTTATCAATACCAGCATCAGCGACCACGCCATGCATCTGCATGGGTTCTATTTTGAAGTAAACAGCGTCGGGCAGCAGGATCAGGACAGGTTCTATTCCGCGGACCAGGTTCCGCACGTCGTAACCCAGCATCTTGATCCCGGCGAAACCGCCTCGATTGCCTGGACGCCCGATCGTCCGGGCAACTGGCTCCTGCACTGCCACATGACCGCCCACATGTCGTCGGAAACGGCTGCGGCAGTTTTCGCCGGCTCTCATGCTTCCGATCACGATTCACCCCATCACTCAGGCGGCATGGGCGGACTCATTCTCGGAATCACGGTTTCAGGGCCAAAACTCAGCAGCGTCCCGATCTCTGCTCCCGCGCCGCGGACGTTGCAACTCTTCGTGCGCGAAAAACCCGCCACTCGATTTTCTCTCGCCCGCATGGGTTATCAGATTCAGGAAAATGGCGCCAAGGAAACTTCCAATCCGCCCCCGTTTCCCGGCGCGCCGCTCGTTCTCACTCGAGGCGAGCCCACCGAAATTACGGTCATCAATCAATTGAAGGAACAAACGGCCGTCCACTGGCACGGTATCGAACTGGAAAGTTACAACGACGGCGTACCCGGATGGAGCGGCGATTTGCCACAAATCACCCCGCCGATTCCCCCTGGCGGTTCCTTTGTCGCCCGCATGACTCCTCCGAGAGCCGGTACCTTTATCTATCACACCCACTGGCATGATGTGGCGCAACTCACCAGCGGTCTCTACGGCCCGCTCATCGTCCTCGAGCCCGGGCAAAAATTCGATCCCGCGCTAGATAAAATCTTCATCGTCAGCCGCGAAGGTCCCGACGAAGGTGGATCGCCGCTCGTCCTGAACGGCACTCCACAGCCGCCACCGCTGCTATTGAAGCTCGGTACAAAGTATCACCTGCGCTTCATCGACATCGGCACCAACGATTCCGACGTGACCGTATCTTTCCTCGACGACAAAGCGCAGCCGATCCAGTGGCGTGCCGCCGCGAAAGACGGATGGACGTTACCCGCCGCCCAATCGACGATGCGCCCAGCCAAGCAACCGATCACCGTCGGCGAAACCTACGATTTCGATTTGATCCCCGACCGTCCCGGTGAATTCAAGCTTCAAGTAAGCATGAGATTCCTGAAGACCATCATTTCCCAATCCGTCACTGTGCGCTGAACTGGTTGTCTGTTGCTTGCCATCGCTTTTTCTCCTGCCATAACTTTTCCGTCCTGTAGGCAAAGTAGTGCGGGCAAGTTCTGCCTGTCTTGCTTTTTCGACGAACCATGGTCACACACCAGCGAGTAGCAGTTCCAGAGTCGCCCAAGCCTTCCCGGCAAGTTCTTTCCCATCAACAACGGGTGACCGAAGTCATAGTCACCAGAGGCCCAGTAACCGCTTACCGACAGGCCATAGCCCCTACGGAATCGGGCCATGTACGTGCGATTACCACTCCCCTAAGCTGAGGTTGTTCCCCCAAGTGGGGCCGGGAGTCCAAATGAAAGTCCTTCTCGCTCTCTTATTACTCACCGCCGCAGCGTCGGCGCAAAGTTTTGTAGGTTCTAGTTCTCAGATACCCGACGCGCCTAGCGAGCATCGCTTTTGGACGCTCGAAACGAAAGTCAACACCGGGATCCTCGCCGGCCTGATTGCGACTGACGCATTCACTACCCAGCGTGGCCTCGACCGCGGATATCGCGAGGCCAATCCCATCATGCGGCCATTTGTCACTCGTGGAATCGGCGGCGAAGCCGCTGGATCAGCCTTGGGCTTCGGAGCCAGTCTGGGCACCGTCTATCTTCTCCACAAGACCCACCATCACAAAGCGGAACGCGTTGTCATGCGCTTGATGGTCGGAGTAGAAAGCGGCGTAGTAGCCAGCAATCTTTTTACTACGAGATAGTGCAAGGCGGGCACTCTTGGCATCCGCCATTGAGTTGGTTTTGGTTTTGATCTTGCAGTCGTTCTTGCATTTGCCATTCGGTCCGTGAATGTTTTGTCAACCAATCCGGGGCTGCGGAACCGACTCCTCGTCTCCAATCCGCAGCCCCGGTGCTATTTATCCCGCTACCGCTGTCTCGACCATCCACAAGCTATAATTTCAACAAAGTTTCAGGCAATGATTTGGAAACCCCCCGCGACTTCTGCGAATCTGTATTACGTGCTCGACACTAATTGACCGAAGGAGCCTTATGGCCATCCAGAAGACCGAGAAAATCTGGCACAACGGCAAGCTCATTCCCTGGGACGATGCCACCCTGCACGTTATGTCACACGTGGTGAACTATGGTTCTTCGGTCTTCGAAGGAATCCGTTGCTACGCTCTGCCGTCAGGCCCCGCAATCTTTCGCGCGCCGGAACACATGCAGCGCCTCCTCGACTCCGCCCGTATTTATCGCATCGATGTTGACTTCACGCTTGACGACCTCACACATGGCCTTGTCGATCTCATCAAGAACAATGGTGTGTGGCCCTGCTACATCCGCCCCATCATTCTCCGCGGATATGGCGAAGCCGGCGTCAACCCCTTCAACTCGCCGACTGAGGTCTACATCTGCAACTATCCGTGGGGAAAATATCTTGGCGGTGACGCCTCGCAGGGCGTGGACGTCTGTATCTCGTCCTGGACCCGCATCGCTCCCAACACCCTGCCCGCCATGGCAAAGGCCGGCGCGAACTACATGAACTCGCAGCTCATCAAAATGGAAGCCATTATCAACGGTTACGCCGAAGGCATCGCCCTCGATGTCAACGGATACGTCAGTGAAGGCTCAGGGGAGAACCTATTTGTAGCTCGCAACGGTGTCCTGCAGACCGCGCCGCTCGGGAACTCCGTGCTGCCTGGCATCACTCGCGACTCTATTTTGCAGATCGCCCGCGATCTCGGCATCAAGATCGTCGAGCAGCAGATTCCGCGCGAGTCTCTCTACATCGCCGACGAAGTTTTCTTCACCGGTACCGCCGCCGAAGTCACGCCCATTCGCTCGGTCGACAAGATCAGCGTGGGCAAAGGAGTAGTCGGCCCGATCACGAAATCAATTCAGCAGGAATTCTACGGAATCGTGAGGGGCGAGATATCCGACCGCTACAACTGGCTAACACCGGTGCCGGTAGGATCAAAACAACCTGTGGAAGTGTAGAGCGGACACTCCTGTCCGCTGCCGTGGGCGTTGCATTGGCTGTTGTCCTTGAATCGGGCGGTTGCTCTTGAATTTAGGGGTTGCTCTTGAATTTGACTTTTCGCCAACAACCGCAACCGGATCACATTCAAGAAAAAGCTCGCAGGCCCATCCCGCGGCCCGCGAGCTCGATTGCTTTAGGCAACCCGTGCCACTGCCGCATGAGCCGCAGCTTTCGGATACATCTGACCGATCATCTGCTCATCCAGCTTTGAAAGTGTAGTGTTCAACGGCGTACCTTTGCCGTCAGTGAAGAGAGATCCGTCGAATTCATACAGCATGATCGACTTCTTGTCGAAGCGCGTCGCGCTAATTCCGTTCGGCGAGTATTTCTCGAGAATATTGTGGTCGATGTCGTCCTTGCTCCAGTAATTTGGAGGCCCCGAGAACGTCGCATAGACGGCCTCCACATTCCACTTCAGGTGCTCATTGGGCGATTGATGCTCGTGGATGCAACCGAGCGCATGGCCGAATTCATGGACGACCACACGTTCATACTCATCATCCGAAGTATCGTCGCGCAGCCATCCGAAATTCATCGTCGGCTGGTACTGCGGGAAATAGTCCGTGACCAGGCAGTCCGTCCCGATCGCCGACCATGACCCTGAGTCCGCCTGGAATGAGATACGGATCTCCGCATCCGGATCGTTTCCAAAGTTGAGTTGAATGTTGGCATAGTCTTGCCACTTGCGGGCATTGTCCTGGACCTTCTGCCGTTGCAAATCATCTCCGTCCAGAAATGTGCAGCGCAAGGTGTGGCCATTCTCCCATTGCTTCTGGAGGATGATGGCCATGCGTGCCACGGTGATCGGGTGGTTGGCATCGAGTTCCCCCAGGTTCTCGACCTTGGCCACATTTTGTCCGAAACTGGCTCGCGCTGAAACATCGCGAACCGGCACTCCTGATTTCTGTTGCAACGTAGCTGCGTAGCGTGAAACTGCGGCCCGCTGCGCCATCGAACGCGCAGGCGCGTAGCCCTCGGGAATGACCCGATCGAAACATATATGACGGACTTTCTCTTGCCCTGTTTTGTCAGCCATTG
>QIAJ01000102.1:0-1586 GCA_003225495.1 Acidobacteriota bacterium | reverse complement strand
TGTGCCGGGGAACTATCCCGAGTTTTACTCCCGCCCCGGCACACTGTCAAGCGGATTGAGTGTATGCAAGATTCGCGGGCTGCAAAGTCTTTAGGCGGCCACAGGTTCCTGCAAAGAAGATAAGCGTTCTGCCTGCTTCATTGGTTCGACCCATCGATCTGAGGAATTTCAAAATACCGCTGGGCGGAAATTCCGATCGGGGGTGAAGGATCGAGGTCCGCCCCCCATATTCACCTGATTTGCGAATTGGGGTGCGTTTCAATGGACAAACGAGATATTCAGCCCCGTTGAGAACACGATATCGTTCTTCCTCTTTCCAGGTGGCGGGTCGCTGACATACACGTCTCCAAATGAATTCTGCCATCCCAGCCACTTGTTGAGCTTCGTGACCGTCCCGAACGCGAACGTCCCACGATATTCCCCGGTGTTTGTCAGGTCAGGATAGAAGTACAGACTCGGTGTGATCACTGTGCTCTTGCTGATCTTATGCACGAGCTCATCTCCCAGCGTCAGTCCCGCAAGGCTTCGCGATGTATCCGGTGAAGGCGGCCTGATCGCGATCGAATAACTCTCGTGCGTGTAGTTCACTCCGGCGAGCAGGTCGAAAGTAGTGGCATCGCTTTTCGCAATGTGAAATCCGATGCCACCGCCGAAAATCGACCGCAGATCCAGACTCTGTAGTTCATCGTGATAGAAGTCCCCATTCACGAATCCGAACACGCGAGGCGCGAAATCCCGGTCGTAGCGCGCGCCCCCGCCAACCGTATTTGCGGTGGTCGAGGAAATCTGATCGTTAGTGGCGTAGATCGTATTTGTGTACAGAATCACCTTGTCCTTGGATCCTTTGCGCGTCGCTGTGAACGCAATATTCAGATTCTTGCTCTCGCTGTTACCGCGAGTCAGGGCAAATCCCAGGTTCAGCCCGCCATTCCAACCCTCCATCAGCGCCGGATGCAGACTCTTCTCATGCGCCGCCTCCTCGGTCGGACTGCGCAGTGTCTTGATCGAAGACCTCGGTGCCTCGACCGTCCCCCCGGTGCGCGTCGCCACCTCGACGTTATCGCCGCTCGTCGTTACCGTGCCCACAGCCTTCTTGCCGTCGCTCATTTCAACGTGCAACTCGCCCGTGGAAGTTATCCCTTGGATCGCATCGAACTTGACCGTAACGTCCCCGGCATATTCGGTCTTGAGGACCAGTTCCTTGCCATCAGACTTGATAATCGCTCCCGTCAAACGGTCGCCATTCTTCAGAGCAACCTGGTCTGCCATCGCCGGAAACGCGAGAAGAATCAAGAAGAAACTTGCAGTAGTGTGAACACGCACCCTAGTCCTCCTGCTGTCTCGATAAATTAGAAAATCACTCGAAGTCTGGCCCGAGAGCCCTTACACAAAGGTACGGGGTCGAAGAACCCGCCACTGGCCTGCCGAATCCACCGCTTCCCATGATCCCGCACTTGGATGCAACCTGCCGATGCAGGAGTCAAAAGAATCTGATTTGTGCCGCCCAAGCCTGACTTTCGGCGGCGCTGCGATTGACCGCTGCGGCAATGCATCCGCTTCATTAGCGGATTCCTACAGCCCGGTGA
>QIAJ01000103.1 GCA_003225495.1 Acidobacteriota bacterium | reverse complement strand
AAGAAAGGGGCGCGTTTTGAGAAATATCGCGAGGCCTGGGGGCTGCTGACAGGAAGATGACGGTCAGGAAACTGTCGGCGAAATGGTCAGTCCGTTCTTCGGTGGGACACTTTTCAATGTCCGCTCTGTCCCCGGTTGTTTCCTACTATTCAATAGCCTGGCTGAGTCGGAAAACGTGACCATCGGGGTGGCGGACGTGCATCTCCCGCACCCCCCACGGCATGTTGGTCGGAGGCCATGCGACTTCAACTTCCTGCGCGAGGCAGTGCTGGTAGGCGGCGTCTACGTTTTCGATCCAGATCGACATCCACACGCCTTTGTCGCCGGTTTCATCGCCCTCCGGGCCGAACGTCATCTTGACGTCGCTTTTGCCACGCCCCCCTTGAGCGTTTTCGCACAAGAAGATCTCGCATGCGCCAGAGCAGACTCCGCCGAAGCAGGGCGGATCACCCCAGTCCCACCCCTTTTTCCAGCCGAGCTTTTCGAACCACGCAAAGCTCTCTCGAATATTCGACACATTAAGGATCGGGACCAAACGATGTGCAAGCATGCGAAATACTAGCAAGGCCGGAACACTGAAGACCAGTCAGGTATCAACAGCAAGTTGCCGATATTATTCGAGAGTGCCCCGTCCAAGCTTCGCCTGGGCGGGGTCTGACTGGGTTGTTCTTTAAGCAGAGTCCGCGGAATGGGTGGTGAGTTGCTGCGGGGTGACTCGATGGCCGGCAATCCGATGCCCCAGCATGGTGGACAACTGCGCGCCGCATAGAGTACGCATCGTCCACAAGAGATCGTCTAATGAGGTGCCTAATCCAAAGTGTGCATCCACAAACACCAGTTCCGTCGAGGGAAGGGCGGCGTAACCGGAGATCAGGATGACCGGCACATCGGGCACCATGAATTTGATTTCCTGCGGCAGTTGCGAGCCGGTCATGAAAGGCATTTCATAATCGAGGAGTGCGATATCAAAGGATAATTTTCTGCAAAGACCGAGACCTTCCAGGGGATCATGGGCCGCGATCACACGGAACCCGCTCCCTTCCAGAACGCTTGCAAGTAAACGGCTCGACTTGAGATTGTCGTCCACATAAAAGACTGTCGTGCGGTTCTCCATCGTCATATTTCCTCCGTTTGCGCGGATGGCCGGCAGGTGCGTCCGTGACTTCAATAGAACGCGAATGGGGCCGCTTAGTTGCGGAAAAGCAGGTAGAGATTTGTAATCGGAAGGGCAAACGGCGAGAGCGTCCCTGCTATCCAGGCCAGCATAGAAATCCATGCTGTCTCCGATGCAGCCGTCTGCCGCAACTCTCAGGTCTTCGAAACCCGGCATTCCAGAAGGACGGCCGGGCGCAAGCCATCCCGATGTGCAACCCCACGCCAAATTCCGGAATCTGAGCAGCCGCCCTTCGTGCCAAATCAAATTCCAAAGAGGTGGAATATGAATAAACTGGGTCGTTTTCTTTTACTGACCGCAGTTGTGTTGGTCCTGGGGCTCTACCTCACTCCGGCTGGGTTTGCGGACGAGAAGGGCACAGCGTCAAAAACGACGGTCACTGGTTGCTTGCAGAAAGGCGATGAGGCCAATGAATTCTCCATCACCGGAGAAGATGGCAAGACCTATGGTCTTAGAAGCTCGTCGGTCGATCTCTCCAAACATTTGGGCCACAAAGTGACCGTCACCGGCACACTCAAGCCCGAATCATCTGAGAAAGAGAAGGGCGAGTCGAAGGCGACAGAAGCCCGCGAAAAGAAGGGATCCATGGAAGCTGGCGACGTCACCGTAACCGGTGTCACCATGGTTAGTGACAGCTGTAAATAGTCCGGTCTGCTCGGGAAGGATGCTGTTGGAATACGAGCCGGAAAGCTACGTATCGGGATATGGCGTCAGCGATTTCGGCAACCGCATCCTTCCTCTCCCACTCCCACTCCCACTCCTTGGCAATGTCGTCCTGCGCCCTGCTCTCCGCACCCGCAATTTTCCCTTGAGCCTCAACCCCGCCGCTCCATATAAAATGATGATCTATGAAAATGAAGCATGCGGCCCTGATCACCGGAGTATTCCTGATCCTCGTGGCACTCACGCTCCCGGCAGTTGCGCAGGAAGACGAGCTATACGCCGCCGTAGCCTTCGTGGTCTTGCGCGACTACAACGGCAAGCCAGTGAAGAACGCCAGCGTGATCATGCATCCGGTGAGGAAGAATGGAAAACAGAAGAACTCCGGACTTCAGTTGAAGACCAACACCGATGGCAAGACGAGTTTCGATGGCGTCCCCTACGGTGCCCTACGAGTGCAAGTCCTAGCCCAGGGCTTTCAAACTTTCGGCGAAGATTACGATGTCAACAAACCCGAGATGGAAATCACCATCAAGCTGAAGCGTCCCCAGGGCCAGTACTCGATCTACGAAGAGCATCCCGACGCCACCAAAAATAAAGAAGAGAACAAAGAAGAAAAAAAAGAGGTGCCCAACCCCGACCAGCCTCCCGCCCAAAAGCCGCCCGATCAGAAACCGCAATGAAATTGGGCCCGCGAGAAGTGAAATTTCTTAATCCCGAGCGAACCCAAGTCAGACGCCGGATTCGGCGTCTCGCCGAGCAGGTGACAGACGCCTCCGAGTGTCCTACAATCCCGTGCCATGGTTTCGCATGAACTGACAGTCGAACGCTACGCGGGCGTGACCGACGAGCAGCGCGTCCTGCTGCTCCGCGGCCCCCTCACCATCGAAACGACTCCGCACTTCGAGCGCGCTGTGCGCAACGAACATGCCGAGACCATGATCCTTGACCTCTCCGACGTTCCCTACATCGACTCCGTGGGACTGGGATCTCTCGTAGCCACCTATGTCTCGCACCAGAAAACCGGCCGTTGCCTGGTCTTGACGGGCGTCACCCCTCGAGTAATGAAAGTCCTCAAAATCACTAATGTCCACAATTTCTTCATGACGTTTCCGACCACGTGGGAAGCAGTAGAAGCCCTGGCAAACACCGGCACAGCCTGAACTCCTGAAAGATGCATTGACATCCGCCACCCTACCCAACATGCCTGACATGTTTGTCTGAGTGTCTGTGTTGCGTTTCATTTCTTCTCCAAAAAAAATGACCTACACGATTCGGTAGCGGCGGCAGTGGACAGTCCGCGAAACCATATTGCATATCCGCAGCAAGCGAGCATTTGCTCTGTACGAAACAATGGCAGACTCCAGTTGGCGATTGTCATCGTCGCCCATTTGCGACTCAGTAGCACTCTCCGTGATCTTCACAACCTCTGACACGAATGGCCAACTGATTGCCTTTTCCAAGTCATCACCAAAACTGGAAAGCCACCAGGCGCCGGATCAAGTGATTTCTTGGAGGAAATACATGAGAAGCACGAGACTTCTGTTGAGTTGTGTTGTCTTGTTCGCCTTTAGCATCTTCGCCGCAGGTCAAGCGGGAACGGGCGCTATTACAGGCGTCGTCACTGATCCATCAGGTGCGGTGGTCCAAGGCGCTAATGTGACCGCCACCAATACCGCCACTGGTGCGACAAGAACTGTAGTGAGCAGCGATTCCGGAAATTACAATCTCACGAGTCTCGCGCCGGGAAGCTACACGGTCAACGTGGAAAAAACCGGCTTCCCAAAATTGGTCTTCGAGAACGTTCAGGTTTCCACTTCATTGTCAGTTCCTCTGAATGCGCAATTCCAGCTGGGGACGACAACAGAGAGCGTCAACGTGACCACGGATACGCTCGCGCCGATTGAGACCGAGGATTCACAGATTTCGAATCTGGTTGATTCGGCACGCATGAGGGCACTGCCTTTAATCACGCGTAACCCCTACGAATTAGTGCTGCTTTCGCCGGGCACGGCTTCTGCGAACAGTTCCTTAGGCGGTTTCAACGTGAATGGAGAGCGTGAGCGCAACAACAATTTCTTACTGGACGGAGTGGACAACAACGATACGTCAGTACCGGGAATCCCGGGCGGCGCGCTGGCTGCGAATCCGGAATCGACAGAAGAGTTCCGCGTCATCACCAACAACTTCAATGCGGAATATGGACGCGACACCGGCGCGATCATTGACGTGGTTACTAAGAGCGGCACAAACCAGTTTCACGGCAATGCTTACTGGTTTGGACGTTATGAAAAGATCGGCGGCGCTCGCGACTGGTTCAATCGGCCCCAGGATGGTCCGATCAATCCTTATGATCGCAACCAGTTCGGATACTCGATCGGCGGTCCGATTTGGAAGAACAAGACCTTCTTCTTCTTCAACCATGAATTGCAAAGATTCCGTACGTCGCTCACTAATGCTGCAGTTGTGCCTACACAAGACTTTCGGAATGGGATTTTCACGTTTAACGGTGTTGATGACAACGGTGATCCTATCACTCGAACGATCGATCTGACGCAAGGTTCCCCGGATAACCAGGCTGCAACCGCCAGCTATGAATTGTTCAACGGATCTTCGGTGCCAGATCTTCCTCCAGACCCGACCATGCAGCACATGTTCTCTCTCTATCCCAATCCGACTACGCCGACTGGCGATGGATACAGTGGAACCGTGTTTTTCCCGAACGACTCGAATCAGCACAGTTATCAAGCTACCGGGAAACTTGATCATCATTTCACCGGCACAGAGACCCTGAGCGCGCGGTACGGATACAACGACTTCAAAGACCCGAACCCGTTTTCCAGCGCTGTCCTACCGGGCAATGTTGGAGCCATCTCGAGCAAAGCAATTGCTACCGGCGCAGCAGCGAACCTGATTTCAACTCTGCGTCCCACACTGGTGAATAGCTTTACCTTTGGTTACAACCACATCTTCGCCGGGTTTGGTTGTGGTGGATTGAACGTGCTCGACAATTCCTTCCCAGTTGACGAATTCGGAAATGGGACGGATGTGACGATGAGCCCGTTTACAAGTCTGGGATGCGGCGGTGCAGGAGTGCTGCTCTCCGATGGGCAAGCGAGAAAGACCGGTACCATCAGCTTCAGCGATAACCTGAGTTGGGTAAAGGGCGCTCACACATTCAAATTCGGTGGCGATTTCCGAAAAGTGAATGAGTCCGGCGACAACAACTTCAACAGCCGGCGCCAGACCGACACAAGGCTCGGAACGCTCACGGGAGGGACATTCGACACTCTGAGTATTGGAGTATCCGACGCGGCTCTCAACGATGCGATCGCGTCTTACTTCGGTTTTGCAGTCACGGATTTGCAGGCTCAGTTCTTCGACAAAGCCGGGGTCAGGAAGGGTACAGATAATAAAGATTTTCGGCAGAAGGAAGGCAGCTTTTATGTGCAGGATAGCTGGAAAGTACGCCCAAATCTGACTTTAAACCTGGGCGTCCGCTATCAAATGAACGGAGTTCCCTACGAACTGCACAACAATCTTTCCAATCTGCTTACGGACCCTCGTTCTTTCCCTGTCGTGTTTACGACTGTCGGTCCCGGAACCGGGCATCAATTGTTCAACGACGACTACTCAAATATCGAACCTCGGATCGGCTTCTCCTGGGATCCGTGGAGAGATGGCAAGACTGCCGTTCGCGGATCTTTCGGCATTTTCCACGATCGCGTGTTCGGAAATCTCTTCGGAAATGCGAGGGGAAATCCTCCGTTCGAGCAAGACTACAGTACGTTTGTCCTAGACACTTTTGGGAACGCTTTTGACACAGGAGCATTTCCTACGGTGCCACCGCTTCAGATTCCGTCTGCTGAGGTTCCGGACGGCGCCTTGCTTGCGCCAGTGATATTTGATTCTCACTTTCGCAATCCGGTCACGAACAGCTGGTTCTTCGGTATTCAGCATGACTTGCCGGGGAATGTGGTTATGGATCTGAGCTATGTTGGAAACAGCAGCCATCATGTTTTCCGGGTGTTCGACGCGAATCCGCCGGATCCGCAGAGGGTGGCTGACCTGGTAGCGTTTTGTAGCGATCCTGACAACTCTTTTGGTTGTAGCCCAAACCAAGTCTCTTCGCTCAACTTATACTCAGGCGCTGACCAAGGAGTTCTTCCCTTCAATGGCGTAGCTCACAACGCGATCGGCCGTAACACATTCTCCGCCGCCCTGAACAAGAGCGATGGCAATGCAAACTACAACGCATTCCAGGCAAAGATCACGAAGCGCTTCACGCATGGGTTCCAGATGCAGGGTTCCTACACGTGGGCGCATTCCATCGATGATGCAAATGATCCGATCGTGGCGGCCACGGGACAGGTCAGTTTTGTGCGCGATCCATTGGCTCCTGAGCTTGATCGTGGCAATTCAGACCATGACATTCGGCACGTGGGAGTGGTCAATTCCATTTGGGAAGTCCCTATTGGCATGGGGCGAACCTACTGGAGCCACGGTTTCATGGGGCGCGTTCTGGAAGGATTCCAATTGACAGGAATTTTTACAGCACAAAGCGGGCGGCCATTTGATGTGCTTGGAACGCGCGATAGTCTGCGAGTTGGGCGCGTTAACCGAGCCGATCTCGTCGGTGATCCGTTTGCCGTCGGACCTTCGAATGCGTCTCCCGCCACCAAGACATTCTTCTCGAACGTGACGGCCTTTGCGAACCCCGACTTCGATACCATCCCGACGATTGCTCGTAACCAGTTCCACGGGCCTTCGTTCGTGAACCTTGATATGAGTGTCTCGAAGCGAATGAAGATCTGGGAGAGCGCCAGCATCGAATTGAGACTGGAGGCCTACAACGTGATGAATCACCCGAACTTCAATAACCCGGGTGACGATCCGGCAGGCATCGGCAATCAGATCAACAATGGCGTGTTTGGCCAAATCTTTAGTCAGCTCGGGCGTCCCGACGGGACGACCGGTGCGCGCCAGCTTCAAATGGCAGCCAAGTTCGTCTTTTAAAGTTTGAACCCTGAAAACCAAGGCGCCGGGAAACCGGCGCCATTTTTTTTTGCGGAACGTGTTCCCCCCTGCGATTACGTACAATGTTCTCCATGGATTATCTTTTAAAAACTGAGCCCTCGGTTTATTCCTTTGCGAATCTTGAAAAAGAGAAGACGACGATCTGGGATGGGGTAACGAATCCGGTGGCGGTTAAAAATTTGCGGGGTATGAAGACAGGTGACCGCTTGGTGATTTATCACACCGGGGATGAGAAGAGCGCGGTCGGGACAGCTACTGTTGAGTCAGTGGATGCAAGTGATCTAAAAAATCCTCAAGTGAAGATCAAGGCGGGTAGGTCGATCGCGCAGCCGAAGACACTGGCGGAGATCAAGAGTGAGAAATTGTTTGCGGATTCGCCGTTGGTGCGGCAGGGGCGGCTGAGTGTCGTGCCGCTTTCGGCGGCGCAGTATCAGTCGTTGGCAGGCGGGTAGGGTCGCCAGCTTACCCGATGTGCCGCAGCGCTTCCACGATGTGAAGTCTGGACGCTCGATAGGACGGCACGATTGCGCTGGTCACTCCAACCAGGGCGGCTACCAGCATTACTACCACAGCGGTTGCGGTGGTCATGTGCATGACCACCGGCACTCCGATGCCGGGGCGGGATAGGGCTCCGATCAGAAGAGTCGCCAGGACCACGCCAAAGAATCCGCCAATCAGGGCAATTGCCAGCGCTTCACTCAACAATAATTTGAAAATGCGGTCGCGCGTGAAGCCCAGTGTGCGCAGAACGGCCACTTCGCGGGTTCGTTCGCGAATGGACATTGCCATGGTGTTCGCGGAAACCAGCAGCATCGTAAACACTACCGCTCCGCAGATACTCAGGATGAACGCCTTCACGTTGCCGAGAGTGGCAATGAAATCCAGGCGGAAGGCTTGCTCGCTTTCGCTTTTGGTGGGCGTGGGAGTGCTGTGGAACATGTCGTCGATGGCATGAGCGGCGGCAGGCATGTTTTCGGCGGTGTCCACGCGCGTGAAGTAAAAGCCGGCACTGTCTTTAAACCAGGATACGGATTCTTCCAGATACTTAGTGTGGAAGTAGAGATTGCTGCTGGGCGGATCGATGGTGTAGATGCCGCGGATCGTCAAGTCGAGACTGGTGGGGAAGATTGTCCCCTGCAAGGTGATACGGTCGCCGACTTTCCAGTTGTGTTTGTTGGCCAGCACAGAATCGACCACACAGCCTGCGCGGTCTTTTTTCCAGGCGGCCAGTTGTTCGGGCGGCATTACTTTGTCGGCGGCTACGTCGAAATATTCCTCGGGATCAGTAGCAAACTGAGCGAAGAAGTTCTTTGGCGTGTCATCGATGTACTTGCCTCCGAACCAGGTCATGGGGACGACGTGCACGACTCCGGGAACCGTGCGGATCTTGTCGCGATAGTAGATCGGCAAAAAGTTTGCCAGCGAAACCTTGTGCCGCGTCATGATGCGCAGCGCAGAGTCGGGCGCACCCTTGTCGATGTAGAAGCTGCGCCAGAGAGTCAACATTACACTGAGCAGCAGCAGGGAGAACGCAATCGAAACTACCGTGAGCAGACTGCGGAGCCGGTTGCGGAATGCAGACCTGGTGACGAAACGTGTGAAGGTCATGGCGTGAAACAAATTGTATCGCCTGCGAGGTCGCAGCGTGCGAGAGCGTGCCCATAGCAGGAAGCTGGAGATATCCACAGGAAGTGTCGGCCATGCCACCCAAATTAATCGGGCGTTTACATGGCTGCAACCTTAGCGAAACGCTCCTCCCGTAGCTTGACTGCATTAGCCCAGCAGTCTCCCAAATCGTTTTTACAAAGACAAATCCTGATGAGAAACGGAAAAGGAGTGTGTATGCGCAGTTTTCAAGCTTCGTCCTTGAGGCTCGGCCTTTTTGTGGCACTGGCCGCGCCTTTCGCGATTGGCCAGCTCGGCATTGGACCGATTACAACGAATGTGAAATTCGCCAAGAAACGTATTGGCCATCCGGCCTCGACTATCGCGGAAGGATTCAAGTTGCAGCAGATTGTTACCGGCACCAACTCGATCGAAAATCCGTCGGGCGTGATCACTAACTTCGGGGTTCTCGCCAACGGAACGTTGACCGAAGCTGACGAGAATACTTATCTGGTTTTCGATCAGAATCCGGGCGGGCCCGTTCCGGGCTATCACTACGGCCGACATTTCCTGTTCCAGGGACACGAGAATGCAGGGAATCTGGCATATGTAACACGGATCAACATGGACATCACAGACAAGGCGCACCGCATCACGCTGCTGACGCCCGTGGGCGCGAGCGGACTGACGAACTATAACGCGATCGACGGGTCGGTCTATCTTCCGCTGAGCAAGAAGCTGCTATTCACGCAGGAGGATGGCGGCGCAGTTATTGAAGCGAATGTCACGTGGCCGGCGAATGCTCACACTTTGGATGGTGTGCTGGGTAATCCTGCATTCTTCGAGGGAGTTCACCCGGACGATCAGGGTAATCTGGTTTTCTGCGAGGATCTTGGAGGGACGAGCGTCAACATCGACCCGAATGATCCGAACAGCCCGAAGGTGGCGCGGCAGCCGAACTCGTTTGTATACCGGTTTGTGCCGACGGATGTGAGCAACCTCGATGCGGGCGGCAAACTGCAGGCCTTGCAAGTGTCAATCGATGGCGTGCCGGTGGTGTTCCACGCGGACGACCCGGTGGGCGACACATTTTCACTCAATCAGTTGCGCTTGCATACACCTGGGACATCGTATGCGGTGCAATGGGTGACGGTGCACGACACGGCAGTGGACGGGACGGCAGCTTTTAATCCGAATTCGCTTGCGAAAGCAGCCAGCGCTACGCCTTTTAAGCGTCCGGAAAACTTTCAATTCCTGCCGGGATCGAATTACCAGACTTTCTTCTTCGATACCACGGGCGATACGAACGCGCTTGCTGGCGCGGTTCCGGCTCTGGCGCAACGCGGAACCTGGGGCTCGATTTTCCGTGTTGACCTGAGCGAAGATCGCAACAGCGGGTCCATTTCGATCTTTGTTCTGGGGACAGCCAACCAGGCATCGTTCGATAACCTGTCTTTCGCCGACGACCGCACGCTGATCGCGGCGGAAGATCGTGGCGACACGCTGGACAGCCAGCTCAACCGATTGGACTCGATCTGGGCGTACACGACCGATGGGTCGCAAGCGCCGCACCGTTTCGTGGCGTTAGGACGCGACAAGATCGCTGAAGTTAAAGGCGACAACGAGCCAACCGGGACCCATGTTTCAAACGGAAGCATGGTTCCGGGCGAGCAACCAGGCACGATCGACTGCCCACTCTTCCGTATCGGGAGAGTGGGTTTTTCACTTGTGGTTAGGTGAATGTATTTCGCAACTCGCGGCGGAGAATTTTTCCTGAGGGAGTACGGGGAACAATATCGACGAAACGAACTTCGCGGGGCTGCTTGTGATGGGCGAGTCGGTCGGCGACAAAGGATCGGAGTTCTTTGTCGAGGGCATCGCAGGGGGTATAGGTGTCGCGGAGCACGACGAAGGCACAGGGAATTTCGCCGGCGTCAGGGTCGGGCTTGGCGACTACTCCGCAGTCGCGGACAGCGGGATGCTCCAGGAGAACGGCCTCGACTTCGGCGGGAGCTACGGGAAAGCCTTTGTACTTGATCATCTCTTTGCGGCGATCGAGGACGTAGAAGAAGCCGTCGTCGTCGGTACGGACAACGTCGCCGGAGTAATACCAGCCGTCGCGCAGGGCGGCGGCGGTTGCTTGCGGATCTTTCCAGTATCCGAGCATGAATTGGGGTCCGCGCATGACGAGTTCTCCGGGCTCGCCGGCGGGAACTTCTTTATCGTTGAGATCGAGAATGCGACACTCGGTGAGCGCGAGCGGCTGGCCGATCGAGGCAGGACGGTTCATCTCGGGTGGAGTCAAGAATCCTACGTGAGTGACTGGCGAAGCTTCGGTCATGCCATAGCCCTGATTCACGGGGATGCCGGTGAGGTCGCGAAGACGACGAGCTAACTCGGGAGCGAGTGGAGCGGCACCGGATTTGATCCAACGGACTTTGTGGTCTTTCGGGAAGCATCCGGCTTCGGCAGACTGGCAGAGCGCGTTGATGGCCGGCGGGACCATCGGCATCATGGTGACGCCGTGTTGCGTGACGAGCGCGGAAAGGTTCTTGACGTCGAAGCGTGGCATCAGGATGAGTTGAGCGCCGAGAGCAAGTGAAGTGGTCAGGGCGACGGTCAGTCCATAGATGTGGTAGAGCGGAAGGAAGCAGAGCATGACGTCGTCGGAGAAGAGAGCAGCGCCGTTTGGTCCGAGCAACTGGTAGATGTTGGCGACCAGATTGTAGTGCGAGAGCATGACGCCCTTGGGAAGGCCCGTCGTGCCGCTGGAGTAAGGAAGGGCGGCAACGGTTTCGCGGGACGAGGCGGCAAGCTCGGGAAGTCTGGCGGAAGTGGATTTTAGCAGGGTGGCAAAGTCTTCGGTGCCGGGACAGATAGTCCGAGTGGTAAAGATGCGGCGTAAAGAGGGAAGTCCACCGGGGTTGACACATTCGAAAAGCGAACCGTCCGTGATGAGGAAGACAGCTCCGCAGTTTTCCAGTTGATGACGAATTTCGCGTTCGCGGTAGGCGGGATTGAGGAGGGTAGGAATTGCTCCAGCGAGAGTGGCAGCGTGGTAGGTGATGGCGAACTCCCAGGAATTGGGGAGGAAAATCGCGATGACTTCGCCAGGCTTGAGTCCGGCGCCTACAAATCCGCGGGCCAGGGATTCGACCAACTCGCCGTACTCGGCGTAGGTGAAGCTGCGGTTGCACGACGAATCGACGAGCGCGGTTTTTCCGGGAAGGCGACGGCAGGTTTCTAGAACGATGTCGTGGACAAAGCGACCGTCAGGATTGGCATAGAGCTGGGTGCGAAGCATCCGCAGAGATTGTAGCGGGTTGGGAAGAATTGCAGAAGGCAGAGTTCGCGGAACATTCGCTAAATCTGAACCACTTAGGACACGGAGCAACCGGCCAAACTTTAGCTGGCAAGCTTGCGAAGGAACTCCTGCTCATCCATGCGGTACTTAAAAACTTTGCGGCCGTTGATGAAGACGACGGGGACTTGATCGTTATACTGCCGGCGAAGTTCGGCATTGGAGTCGACGTCCACTTCGCGCCAGTCGAAGCCGCCGCGCTTATGAAGTTTGACGAGGCTCTCCTTGACGATTTCGCAAAGATGGCAGCCCTTGCGGGAGTAAACGATAACTTCCCGTTGGTCCATAATTCGGGCAGTGTAGCAGGCTCGAATCCGGTTTCCAAGAGACGAAGGAGGTAAAATCCCGGCATGGCAAAAGAGGAAAAACCGCTGGCCAGGAAAATCGTTTTGGTAACGGGCGCAGCCAAAAGGCTAGGAAGGGCAACGGCCCTGGCGGCGGCTCGAGATGGGGCCGACGTGGCGATAACGTACCTGGAGTCGGAGCGCGCGGCGCATGCGCTGGTGGGAGAATTGGCGCGGCATGGTGGCGCGGCGTTTGCGGTCCGGTGCGACGTTACGGACGAAACCAGCGTCCGGGAGATGGTCAAGGAAGTCGTCCGGGAATTGGGCGGAATCGATGTGCTGGTGAACAACGCGGCGAATTATGAGACTGCCGAGTTCGAGAAACTGACCGTCGCACAGTGGGATGCGATCTTTGCCAGCAACTCGCGCGGGCCGTTTCTTGTCTCGCGCGAAGCGTTGCCATATTTGCGCAAGCGCAAGGGGCGGATCATCAATATGGGGTCGCTAGGCGGACTACGTCCGTGGGCGAATCACGCGCACTATTGTTCATCCAAAGCGGCGCTGCACATGCTGACGAAGGTGATGGCGAAGGCTCTCGCCCCCGACATAGCCGTCAATGCGGTAGCGCCGGGAATGATTGATCTGGGAGAGAAAGCGGCAGCCGCTTTCATGCGACGAATGGCCAAGCAGACGCCGATGCTTCGGAATGGTTCGGGGGATGAGATCGCGGCGGCGGTAATGTTTTTTGCTACGGCGCCAAAGTTCATCACCGGGCAGGTGTTGGCAGTGGACGGGGGGCTGGGCCTGTAGGCAGGTGGAAGGCGCCAGGAAGGTCAGATTGCAGAGGCTCAAAGCTTTCCGTTGAGAAGTTCTTGTGTCTGCTCCTACATGATGGAGACTTCGGTCATCCTTAAGCTGATGTGGAGCGCGATGGGCATCTATTGGCTCGTCGCGGTGCGTATTGGGAGGAAGACGGAGGTCAGCGAATCTTCGTGGTTCCGTGTGCTTCGTCTGGGAATTCTTGCAGTCACATTTATTCTGCTGCTTTCACCCTGGCTGCGAGTCGGCTGGCTGGAGCGGAGGCTTCTGCCGGATACTGCGATGGGGCGAATTGCAGGAGTCGCGCTCACTACAGCCGGATTATTACTGTGCATCTGGGCGCGGCGGGCGCTCGGCGAGTACTGGAGCGACAAGGTGGTATTGAAGGTCGATCATCAGTTGATCCGGCGCGGACCGTACGCGCATCTTCGGCATCCGATATATTCCGGCGTGCTGCTTGCGGTTGCGGGAACAGCTCTAGCAATTGGCGAATGGCGCTGTCTTGTCGCGCTTGCTTTATTGGGAACGAACTATTTCGTGAAGGCAAAGCGTGAAGATCGGCTTCTGGCGATGCACTTCGGCGACGATTTCGCCGAGTACAAACGGCAAGCTGGATTTCTGGCCCCGAAGTTGTGAGGGCGATTGCCGAGTAAGAATCGATTTGAGATGTGGGTGCAAGTTTCGCGTATCATTTCCGTTCGACATCCGAAAGGTCTATGGCGCGTTTCATCTGGCTGGCGATTTGTCTGGTATTGTTTGGTTCGCTTGCGCGGGCCCAGGTTCGTCCGGAAGAAGGTGGGCACGAGATTGAAGTGTGGAGCGGCGGCGGACACTCGGTGGCGGGCGGCACGAAAGAGACTGGAGTGTGGAACGCAGGTGTGCGCTTTGGATGGGTGCTGACTTCGCCTGTGGGGCCTGGCTTTCTCAAAGGACGATTTGAATATGCGATCGATGCTGTGCCGGCATTCGTCGTGTTTCAGCCTCGGAATACCGCATATGGGGCGGCAATCAACCCTCTGGGCCTGAAGTGGATCTTTGCTACGCGTGGCGATGTGCAGCCGTACGCGGAACTGGGTGGCGGAGTGCTGTTTACTTCGCACGAAGTGCCCAGCAGGACGTCAGCGGTCAACTTTACTCCGAGTGCCGCATTCGGCGTTCACTTTCTTGGTGAGCGGGCGTGGTCGGTGGAGGTGCGATATCTGCACATTTCCAATGCCGGGCTGTCAACATTGAATCCAGGGATTAACACCATTCAGGTACGAGTGGGAGTGGGGAAGTTCTTCGGGAAGAAGTAGTGAAGTTGTCAGCGCTGCCGCGCAGACGCAAGCAGTCCATTTCGGCAAGCTCAGACTCAGGATGACAGGTCAAAACACCGGCGTGGCAATTCGAAAACCGCCGGCGCAGTCCAAATAATCTAGCGCTCTTTTGAGAGCGCGCTCGAGGTGTGCGACAACTGGGCCTGTCTTCCACAGCAAGGGCCGGGGGGGATCGGCGACCCGTGGGGGCAGGTGCGGGGATGGTTGAGGAAGATGCAGATCTTGTCGGTGGCTTCGGGTGACAGAATATGTTCGAACTTGCAGGCTTGTTGTTCGATTTCTGTTTCGCTGTCCATGGCGAGCGAGTCGGTGAAGAGCCGCTCGGCCAGGCGGTGACGACGGATGATGTCGGCCGCGCGCTTCAGGCCTCGGGGCGTTAGTTCGACGACCAGCGCGCCATCACCGATCGATACGCCGGCGGGTTTGAGGGCGTCGTGACAGGGATTCACGAACGTCTTGTGATTGTGAGACTCGGGAGGATGGGGGCGCAGGGTCACGAGATCCATCGCCTGTAGTTTTTCCAGGGCTATGGAAACAGGCAGCGCGCCGTGGATTTCCATGTGATCGCTCTCGGCGATCTGATTGTGTTCCTGAAGGACGAACAACTCTTCCAGGATTTCGTCGAACTGCTCCTCGTCCGCCATGAAGAAAACTTCCTGGGCGGACACTTTTCCGTGGTGAAGTTCGATGCGGCGGTCGGCGAGGCGCGCTACGACGGGGTCGTGCGTGACCATCACGATAGTGCGTCCCTGCTGATGGAGTTCGCGCAGCAGGCGCAGGACGATTTCTTCGTTGGCTGCGTCGAGGTTGCCGGTGGGTTCGTCGGCAAGGACGATCCTGGGATCATTGATGAGGGCGCGGGCGATGCAGACGCGCTGCTGCTCGCCTCCGGAAAGCTGCGAGGGAAGATGGTAGGCGCGTTCTTTCAGGCCGACGCGCTGGAGAGCTTCGAGGGCCTCCTTCTCATCGGTCATGCTGTGAAAGTATTGCGCGAGCATGACGTTCTCGACGGCGGTGAGGTACGGGATCATGTGGAACTGCTGAAACACAAAACCTATTTTTTCTGCGCGCACACGATTCAGGTCGGCGGAGCTGAAAGCGGCGACGTTTTCGCTGTCGAGCCAGATCTCGCCGGAGGTCGGACGGTCGAGGCATCCGATAAGGTTGACGAGGGTGCTTTTGCCGGATCCGGAGGGGCCCATCATCGCGACCCATTCCCCGGGTGCGATGTCGAGAGAGACATCGTCAAGTGCGCGGATCATGCCGCTGCTCTCATCGGCCTTCGCGGGATAAGTCTTTGTGACGTTCTTGAGTTTGATCATTTCACTCTCCCCTCAGTATGAGCGCGGGCTGGACGCGGCGCAACAATCCAATGGGCAAGAGGGCGGAGATGAGCGCTACCAGAATGCTTCCGGCGAGCACGTACGGAAACACGCTGAAGCGCGGGACAACCGGTGCGTGGAAGTTGGCGCGGCCGATCCAGGCGGCGGCGCCGATGCCGAAGGCGTAGCCGATCACAGCGCCGATTGCGCCCAGGGCGGCGGCTTCGGCGGCGAAGAATCCATTAACGAGTCGTTCGGAGGCTCCGAGGGCTTTCATGATGGCGAAATCCCGCCGGCGGTCGAAGACCCAGCCGGTCAATGTAGCGAGTACGCAGAGAGCGGAGGTGATGATGATGAGCGCGGCGGCAGCGTAAAGAGTGGCACGGGTTTTATTGAGAACGTTGGCTTCGCCTTCCAAAATCTGGCGTACCGGGCGGACTTCGGTCCCGGGGAGTGCCTGAGCCAGTTGTGCGATTTGTTTCTCGATGTCCGCAGATGATCCGTTGATGGCGATTTCAATGGTCGTCGGGGAGACGTCGGTCCAGTTTTGGAATTCAGTTTGGTCGAGATAAACGCGGCTGTCTTCTGCGGCACCGGTCTGTAGGAGGCCAGCCGGGTTGAGGTGGATAGAGCGACCCTGGAATGTGAGGTCGAATGGCTTGCGGTCCGGAGTCACAACGGCGGCTGCGCGCATGCCGACGAGCGCCTCGATGGGGGCGGTGGACGAAGTCCGCGGCGGACTCGGCCAGTGGCTTACGTTCCACCAGTGATTGAGATGGCGGACGCGGTTGAAATCGGTGCCGACGACTATTACGGACTGGCCGTCGGTGGTGCGGGCGACAGCGTAGGAGAACGGGACAGCCAGGGTCTTTGCGCCGAGATCGGATTCGATTTTGCCGAGCGCGTCGGCCGGGAGCGGCCGGCCCCCTTTTGCTACTATGACCACGTTCGCGCCGTAATTGCGGAATTCGGTGCGCAGCTTGGCTTGCACGTCAACGTACAGATTCATCATAGCCGTAGCGACGGCGGCTGCGACCACCATGGCGAACAGGGCGGAGGCGGCACGACCGCGGCGCAGGACGGCGGCGCGGATCAGCATGCGGACGAACATCGAAACGTGCGGTCCCGTGCGGCGGGCTGCGATCTGGGAGTGATGTACCGCGGTCGGCGTGGTGCTCATGCTTCCCCTCGCAGCGCGAAGACGGGGTCGAATTTCACGGCACGGCGGATGGCAGCGGCGCTTCCGGCGAAGGTCACGAACACGGCAATCGCGAGGATCACAGGGAAGAGGACAGGCTCGATTGAAATCCGCGAATTGAAAATGGAGTGGCCGATCTGGTGGGCGAGCAGGGATCCGGCGGCGAATCCGGCGCTGCCACCGATTAAAGCTAGCAACAGGGCTTCAGCGAAGAACAGTGCGGCCACGGCGAAGCTGCCGGCGCCGAGGGCCTTCATCAGTCCGACTTCAGCACGGCGCTCGAAAATGGCGGTCGCCATCGCTGCGGAAACCGCCAGCGCAGATGCCAAGAGGGCGGCGAGCGTTACGAGAAGCATCAGGCCCTTGATGCGCGACAGTACGGTGCCTTCGTTTTGAGCGACCTGGCGGATCTGGTCGGCGTGCGAGTGCGGAATCGCTCCCTGCAGTTGATAGGCGATCGACTGGACGTACGGCGAACAGTTCCAGCGCTCGAACGTTTCGGGCGTCATGGTCCTGGGATCGCGGCGGGCGAAGTCGTCTTCGGGCTTGGTGAGGGCGCTCACGTAGATGCGACGTACGGCACCGGGCTTACCGAGGATGTCCTGCGCGAGGCCGAGGGGCGCGATGATTTCATCGTCTTCGGCGCTGCCGGTGGAGAGTAGGCCAGAGATGGTCAGGGTACGGCCGGCGACTTCGATGGAATCACCTGGCTTTTTGTTTAGCTGCGCAGCCAGACGTTCCCCTAAGAGAACGTTTCTTGAATTATCTTCCGGCCATCCGCAGGTGGGCGAGTCCTCGACTCGACCTGCACGGGGCAAAGAACCGTCCCTGCATTGGACCTTCCACCATGGATGCGTGATGCGGACGCCGGTGGTGAAATCCTCTTTGACGAATTTCAGCGGCTTGTTGAAGTAGGTGCCGACTAGCGTTACATCTTTGGCGTCTGCGTCGTTGCCGAGGTGCACTGTTACCGGAAGCATGGGCGAGAATCCGACAATGTTGTTGTGCCAGAAGGTGCCGCGAATGTTTGGGAGGTCGGCTTCGTTCAGGAATGCGCCGTCGCTCGGTGGCTTGAGATTCACGCCGCCGATTTCTACGTCGAGAGTGTCTTCCTGGGGCGTAACGAGAAGGTTTGCTCCATAGGTGCGCAGTTCGTGGTTTATTTTGTCGCCAATATCGGTGGCGACGGCGATCATGGCGGTAGCAACGGCGACTCCCAGCGTAATGGCTACTCCAGCTAAGAGCTTGCGACGCGTTTGCCGGCGGAAGGATTCGTAGACTAGGCGAGGAAACATTTTATTTCTGCTCGAAGTAGTGGCTGCCGGCGGCTACATCGGCTTGCGAGATGATGACGGCGTCGCTGGTTACTTCGGCCTTCAGAGGAATCGGATTGCAGCCGCCGGGCATGCCGACGGACT
>QIAJ01000101.1 GCA_003225495.1 Acidobacteriota bacterium | reverse complement strand
ACGTTTGCGGACAGCCCGCGCACGAAATAGAGCGATCCGCCCACCAGTAGCGTTAGCGCTGCGAACCAAAGAATCGTTACTCGCTGATCCGACGGAACTGTAAACAGAAGGAGCAAGCTAAGCAATCCGATGGCTGATATGGTCCTGCTCAGAAAGCGGAATACGGGCGCGGTGAAATCGGCTGAATCCTTCAACTCACGGGCAACGTCGACGGGCGTATCCAGATTCTTGAACAAGCAGGCGCGTTCAGGGGTGTCCCCGCGATCGAACAGCATGGTTACAAAAAATATTCCGAAAGAAGACGGAATAATAATTGCCACCTGCTGAATGAGAGACCAGTGATAGACGAATGCGCCTAGAATGCCGAGAACAAGTCCGGTAACAAACGACCCCAGGCCGGACCATTGCGGCGTACGGCGAACCACCAAACCGAGGAGTGCCGGCGGTCCATAGGCCAGGGAGATGAGAGTGTTAAATCTCAACATCACCTGGAACACACTCTGGCCGCTGATCGCCATCATTGCGGCCAACGCCGTCGTTGCTCCGCCGATCAGGAATGTCGTGATCCAGCCAACGATTAGAAGTTCACGCTCCCCCGCACTCTTGCGAAACAGGGACTGATACATATCTTTCGTCAGGATCGCTGATTTGAAGTTGAACTGAGCAGAAAGGTTCGCCATGGTCGCGCTAAACATTGCTGCCAGCATCACTCCAATCAGGCCATGGGGAAGTAGCGTCAAACTGGCGACAGCGTACGCGGCCTCACTTGGACTCGGCAGCGCCGCCTTCAGCGCAGGCAGGTTGGGATAAACCAGTCGCATCGCCATGGGAGGAATGAACCACACAAAAGCGCCTACGAAAAACAATCCGCAACAAAGCAATGCCACCTTGCGCGCGGAGTGTTCGTCGTCCACGCTGAAATAGCGCTGTGCCATGGCGCTGGTGTTATATCCAAAGGAAACCATGATCGTCCAGGAAAGAACGTACAGCCAGCCAAACTCACCGGAGAATTGAAGTGTTTTCATTCCCGGCGGAAGCGAATGGATTAAGCCGCTCACGCCTCCGACACGGGCGAGTGATAGCACCACCAGTACGAGGCAAAACGGCATCAGGATAGACGCCTGCAGGAAATCAGTGACCACGACCGCCCATAACCCACCAAGGACGCAATAAAAAATAATCAGCCCGCCCGCTGCGATAATCGTCCACGTTACTGGAAAGCCACAAGCCGCCGAGATGAAGAGGCTTAGCCCGAACAATGTGCTGGCGCTGGTGAACAATTGAAAAAGAATTGTTGTCCAGGAGAAAATCTGGTGGGTGACCGGATTGTAGCGGGCCGAAAGATATTCCATCACTGTGGTGATGCGGCTGCGCCGCCAAAGCCTGGCGAATACAAAATATCCGAGCAGGAAGCTCAACGCGTTTCCAATGTAAAGCGCAATGGCAGCGACACCGGACCGGTATGCAACCCCGGCCGCACCAGTGAAAGTCCAGGCGCTGAAACCCGACATGAAGCAACTGAGCCCCGCCACCAGCCACGGGATCCGGCTTCCTCCTCGAAAATATTCCGCTGCCCCGCGATTGAAGCGCAAAACGTAAAACGCAACGCGCACCATCAGAAATGCATACAGGCCGATGACCAGGTAATCCACGTAGTTCGCGCGATTCATAGGAAGCCTAAGGCTTCCTTATACTTTGTTTTCTCGCTATATTGAAGGCGAAAATAAGAAAACGAAAGAAATAGTCGGTAAACGAATGCTATACTCGACCCGCGTGCGCCGCCCGAACCTCATCGTGTCCGCGGGAAAAGCACTCTTTGGGTCGTTCTTTTCACCCCCGCAACAACGTCGGCTGAGCCAGACATTCCGGTGGCAACTAGTCGAGGCACGGAAATTGACCACGGATTTCAAACGGCGGCTCGCGCCAACTGAGGCTCTTATCACCACATGGGATAGCCCGAAATTCGGTGACGATTTGCCTCATATGTCTCCCGATCTCAAGGTGATTGCCCACTGCGGAGGCGAAGTAAAGACGCGCTTCGCGCGGCCTCTATTCTCTCGGTTGACCATAACAAACGCTGCAGATCCGATGGCCCGTGCGACGGCCGAACTGGGCGCGGCTTTTCTCTTGTATTGCGCCCGGAATGTCGATTTCTATCGCGACAAACTGAAAGAGAAATCGAATCGGATCTATGAAGACATGCATTTGCACGGCGGCTCCGAATCAGTAATCGGCCGGACCGTGGCGATGATCGGATTTGGCCGAATTGGGCGTGCCCTGGTGGATCTGCTGCGTGGCTTCGATGTGAACTGGCTGGTCCATGATCCGTATGTTCCGCGATCCTGGGGGCAGAAGTATCCGGTGAAGTTCGTTGACCTGCAAGGATTGCTGCCACAGGCCCATCTTCTCGTTCTGACTGCTGCACTCACGGACAAGACTCGCGGCCTCCTGGGAAAAGACAATCTAGCGCAGTTGCCGGATGGCGCGGCGGTGATCAACATTGCGCTCGGAGGTCTGGTGGATCTCGCGGCGCTCAAAAATGAAGTACGTCGCGGACGGCTTCGTTGTGCTCTGGATGTGACGGATCCACTGGAACCATTGCCCATTGGCGATGTTCTGCGGACGATGCGAGGAGCAATCGTTACTCCCCACATCGCTGGAAGCGGCCGACACGTGCGCGAAGAAATAGCGCGTGTCGTGATCGACGACCTGGAGAGATTCTTCCACGGTAAGAATGTTAAGAACCGCGTAACCACTTCCATGCTGGCCCGGATGACATAAGCATGAAGTTATCCTTCTCAACCCTCGCGTGTCCCGACTGGACCATGCCGCAGATTATCGCGATGGCGTTCTCCCAGCGATACGACGGCATCGAACTGCGCTTCGTTGAGGGCGAAGATTCTCTCTGGAAGTTGCCGACATTCTCCGGAGCCGGGCTCGTGGCTACCTCGCGCTCGCTGGCGGATCACTCTCTGACAATCTCCTGTCTCGACACCAGCTGCCGGTTTCACTCTCCCGATGCTGAGGTACGAAAGCGGTGGCTGATCGAGGGAGAGCGCATGTCGGACCTAGCAGCTGGATTAAATGCGCCCGGCTTGAGAGTTTTCGGGGATTCTATCGAACCGGGCGCCAACCGTAATTCGACTCGGGACTGGATCGCCGATTCCATTCACCAGTTGGCTGAGATCGCTGCGCCCAAGGGAGTGGAAGTGTGGCTTGAGAACCATGGTGATTTTGCCGGCGCTCGCGAGACCTCGGAAATTGTGACCCAGGCCGCCTCTCCGTGTGTTGGCGTTGTCTGGGATCCCGCGAACAGTTTCGTTGCGAGCCAAGAGAAGCCAGCTGACGGCGCTGCGATTCTCGGTTTTGCGATTCGCCATGTCCACGTCAAGGATCTGCGGCGCAACGGTAAAGACTGGAAGTACGTTGCAATGGGAGAAGGCGAATTTCCGCTGAGTGAACTCCTGGGAACCCTGCAGGGCATTCACTACGATCGGTTCCTGTCGTTTGAGTGGGAAAAGAAGTGGCATCCGGAGATTGAGGATGCCGAAGTTGCGCTGCCACACTTCATGAACTGGTTCCGGAAGAGCACCATTCATGCATGAAGGCGACGGCTCAAAAATTCGACTCCTGCGTGATGACGATGTCCCGGCGGCATTTGAGTTGTCATCCGAGGCGGGGTGGAACCAGACCGAGGCCGACTGGCGACTGCTGTTGGCTCTTGCCCGCAAGAGCTGCTTCGTCATCGAGGCAGACAGACAGGTTGTCGCCACCACGACACTGGTGTGCTACGAGCGCAAACTGGCGTGGATTGGCATGGTGCTGACGAAGCGCGAATATCGCCGGCGTGGCATGGCTCGAAGACTCCTTGCAGAGGCAATGACGCAGGCCGATCAAATGGGAATTGAAACCACAAAACTGGACGCAACTGACCAGGGCCGTCCGCTGTACGAGGAACTCGGTTTTCGTGCCGAACAGAAAATCGAACGCTGGTCGCGGCCAGGTGGAACTGTTGTCCAAATTCCAGCCGGCGTTCGTGCTCAGGAAACGACTTTGCGCGAACTTGATTTGACGCCGTTCGGAGCAGACCGCTCTCTCCTGCTCGACCTACTCTCCGAACGCAATACTCCCACGAGGGTCTCACGATCTTTTTTGTTTGCGCGGCCAGGGCGGGTCACAGCCTACCTGGGGCCATGCGTCAGCGAAACCCCAGGAGCAGCCCGCAGCTTGATCAAGCAATGTCTGCAGAGCACGACTTGTGGCTGGTCCTGGGATTTATTTCCCCGCAATCAAGATGCTGTGGACTCGGCGCGCAATTTTGGATTTGCACCGCAAAGACAACTAACACGCATGTTTCGCGGAAAGCCGTTGCAGCAAAATGAAAAGGCGATGTATGCCATCGCAGGATTTGAACTCGGATGAGTGTGGAACTCAAAACAGAATCGGAATTGGAAGAGTTGCTTTCTCGCCCCGACGAGGCCACCACATCAGCGGTCGCAGCGCTCGACGGGGATCTGCTGGTCCTGGGCGCGGGCGGCAAGATGGGGCCGAGTCTAGTTCGCCTTGCCCGCCGTGCAGCCGACGAAGCGGGAATCAAGAAGCGCGTGATTGCCGTCGCGCGTTTTACGAATCGCGACTTGCTTTCAGAACTCGCCGCGGCTGGAATTGAAGCCATGGCTGCTGATCTACTCGATCCCGGCAGTCTCGACCGCCTTCCCGATATTCCGAATGTCATTTTCATGGCCGCTCGCAAATTCGGCACCGCCGGCGGAGAGCACCTGACCTGGGCTATGAACACTTACTTGCCCGGACTGGTCGCCGAACGCTATCGCAACTCTCGAATCGTTGCCTTCTCGACCGGCAACGTTTATCCGTTGCGCTCATTCAAGGAGAGCGGAGCGAACGAGTCCACCCCCGTTGCTCCGGTGGGCGAGTACGCGCAGTCGGCGCTAGGACGCGAGCGAATGTTCGAATACGGATCGATGCAATGGGGCACACCGGTCGCCATCCTGCGACTTAACTATGCGGTCGAGTTGAGATATGGAGTTCTGGTTGATATCGGGCGATCAGTATTTGAACGCCGTCCCATCGATTTGTGTATGCCCTACGTGAATGTCATCTGGCAGCGTGACGCGAACGCGTGGTGTCTGCGGTCATTTGCTCACTGCTCCTCGCCGCCCACGGTTTTGAATATCACGGGCCCGGAAACGCTGTCGGTGAGAGAGCTGGCGCTAGACTTTGGCCGCCACTTTGGCATCGAACCCACTTTTGTTTCCAGCAGAGAAGGATCGAGCGCTTTGCTAAGCGATGTCAGTAAGGCAGAGAGCTTGTTTGGGAGCCCCACAGTCCGCCCAGCGGAAATCATCGAATGGATCGCGAACTGGATTCGCATGGGCGGCGCGATGCTCAATAAGCCGACACACTTCCAGACCCGGGATGGGAAGTTCTGATGGACTTGCGCGAGAAACTTCGTTCGGGGCTGGTGATTCCTGCGCATCCACTGGCGCTGAATTCCAAGCGCAAACTGGACGAGCACCGCCAGCGCGCTCTGACGCGATATTACCTGGCATCGGGCGCGGGTGGAATTGCCGTAGCGGTTCACACCACGCAGTTCACGATTCGCGATCCGAAGATTGCGTTGCTGGAGCCGGTACTGAGCCTAGCGGCCGAAGAGTGTCGCGGCAGGGACGTCGTGAAAATTGCCGGAGTCTGCGGCAAGTCCAGGCAGGCGACAGCCGAAGCGCAGCTCGCCGCGATACTGGGCTATGACGCTGTTCTGTTAAGCCTGGCCGACCTGAAACAGGAAAGCATTCCTCAGTTGATCGAACACGCGCGTTCCATCGCGGCCATTATTCCGGTCGTCGGCTTCTATTTGCAGGCCGCCGTCGGAGGCCGTGTATTGCCCTATGAATTCTGGCGCCAGTTCCTCGAAATTGAGAATGTGGTTGCGATCAAGGTCGCACCCTTCAATCGTTATCACACGGTGGAAGTCGTTCGTGCCTTGGCGCAATCAGGACGATCCGGCGAGGTCGCTCTCTACACCGGCAACGACGACAACATCTTGAACGACTTGCTGACCGAATTTAACTTCGGCGCGGGTTCGATCAGAATTGCCGGCGGTTTGCTCGGCCACTGGGCGGTGTGGACCAAAATGGCGGTTTTACACCTGGGTTTGGCGAAAAGCCAATCGGAGCAAATCCCGTGTGAGCTTTTAACTCTCGCCCAACAAATCACCGACGCGAACGCGGCAATCTTCGATCCGGCTCACGGTTTTCGTGGATGCATCCCGGGCATCCATGAAGTCTTGCGCCGCCTGGGACTACTTGAGGGCTGTTGGTGCCTCGATCCTGACGAAGAACTCTCTCCGGGCCAGAGTCAAGAAATTGATCGCGTTTGCAAGTCATACCCGCATTTGCAGGATGATGCATTCGTACAGGAGCATCTCGATGAATGGCTTCGCTAAGTTGTTATTGATCTGGTCGCTGTTTGTTACAACGTTGGCAGGAGCCGCCGATCAGGCAATCATCGAAAGTGTGCGGGCCGCTCAAGACGTCGGCTTGGACCTCGATCCAACATCGCAATTCTGGCAGGTATCTTCACCGGTCTACGTTGAGAAAGACGCCCTGGGAAGAGTTGTGCCGCGGTATCGCACCGAGGTCCGGACGCGCTGGACCAAGAACAACATGTACTTCCTCTTTGTCTGCCCGTACCAGCAACGTTATCTGAAGCCTTCTCCAAAGCCTCAGCAGGAAACCAACCAGCTGTGGAACTGGGACGTTGCTGAAGTATTCCTGGGCTCGGACTTCAAAGACATTCAGCGATATAAGGAATTCGAAGTCTCTCCTCAGGCGGAGTGGATTGACCTCGATATCGATTTGCACAAACCGCATCACGAAGAAGGCTGGACATGGAACTCCGGATTTGAGGTTAGGGCGAGGATCGATCCTGCTGCGCACATATGGTATGCCGCAATGCGGATTCCGTACTCCGCCATCGACACCCGTCCGGCTGCGCCTGGAAACACGCTGCGCATTAATCTGTTTCGCAGTGAGGGACCGCCGTCGCATCAACAGGCGGTCACCTGGGAGCCGCCATTGAAGGAAACTTTTCACGTTCCAGAACGGTTTGGCCTGATTCGACTAGTGGAGAAGGAGCGATGAGTTTGAAAAGGTCAATGATCACAATCGCGATATGCATTGCTGTGAATCTCGCGCTCATAGTCCACTCCGCTGCTGCGGCGGAACCTTATCCAATAACAATTGAGCACGGTGTCGAGGTAAAAATGCGTGACGGCACGATTCTGCGCGCTGATATCTTCCGCCCTTCTACCCCTGGCAAGTTTCCGATTATTCTCAAGCGCACTCCCTACGACAAGCACAACGATGATGCCGCCGATTTTGGGGTGAAGGGCGCGCTCCGCGGTTATGTGGTCATCAACCAGGATGTGCGCGGGCGCTACACATCCGATGGCGAATGGTATCCGTTCCTGCACGAATCGGATGATGGCTACGACACGGTAGAGTGGGCGGCAGCGCTGCCTTATTCCGACGGCAGAGTTGGCATGTATGGAGGTTCGTATGTCGGGGCGACGCAAATGTTGGCGGCGATTACGCATCCTCCGCATCTTGCTGGAATTTGTCCGGTAGTGACCGCTAGCAATTATCACGATGGATGGACCTACCAGGGCGGTGCGTTCGAGCAATGGTTCAACGAGTCATGGACTTCGGGTCTGGCGCAAGACACCCTCAACCGCTACGTGCAGAAACATACTGACGCAAGGAACGGTATTAAGACTCTTCCACTCAGCGACTACCCACTTTTTGAGTTGCCCCAAGGTTCCTCGAATACAGAAAGGTTGCATGGGCTCGCTCCCTACTTTCTTGACTGGCTGGCTCACCCCGATTACGACGACTATTGGAAGCGCTGGACCCTGGAAGATCACTATCCAGATATTACGGTTCCCTCTCTGACCGTCGCTGCCTGGTACGACATCTTTCAGGGTGGATCGTTAAACAACTATGTCGGCCTGAGGCAGCGCGCCGGAAATGAATCCGCTCGCCGAAGGCAAAGACTACTCGTAACGATCGGAGTCATGCCGGGTCAGCCCGCAAGGTCGGGGAGATCGACTTCGGCGCCACTGCCGAATTTAACGAAGACGAAATCACTCTGTCCTGGTATGACTATCTCTTCAAAAACATCTCTAATGAGTTTGCCAATCCAAAACCGGTCATGATTTTCGTCATGGGTACCAATCTATGGCGCGATGAGGACGAGTGGCCGCTGGCACGAGCGCACAACACAAAGTACTTCCTTCATTCCGCTGGAAAGGCGAATTCGACAAATGGCGATGGAAGTCTTTCCGTAACCGCCTCCCGGTCCGAAGGGCCAGACCAATATGTGTATGACCCGGCAAACCCGGTGCCAACGGTCGGGGGCCCGCTGTGTTGTGATTGGGAGCATCTCCAGCCTGGCCCTCGCGATCAGGTCGCGGTAGAAAAACGGTCGGACGTGCTTATCTACTCCACGCCTCCATTGGAACAGGACCTTGAAGTAACGGGGCCCGTACAGCTTGAACTCTTCGCAAAATCCTCGGCGGTCGATACAGACTTCACCGCCAAATTGATTGACGTCTGGCCTAACGGATTTGCTCAAAATCTTACGGAAGGAATTGTCCGGGCACGGTATCGGAGTTCCCAGCAGAAGCCGGATCTGATGAAGCCCGGCGAGGTCTACAAATTCACTATCGACCTGTGGTCCACGGCGAATGTTTTTCTCAAAGGACACCGGTTGCGGCTTGAGATCAGCAGCAGCAATTTCCCACGCTTCGATCGAAATCTGAACAACGGTCAGCGCGTCGGCCTCGACGAGAAACCAGTGTCAGCCACAAATACGGTTTATCACGATAGCGGGCACCCCTCGGCTTTGATCTTGCCGATCGTGACGAGCCCCTGAACATCAATGCAGCCCCAGCAGGAGAATTGAATGCCAAACAGTATTATGCCGAAACGCATCTTCCTGGCGCCAGAACCGCGCGCGGTGCGGGACATTTTCGACCAGAGCGATGTGGAGAGGCTGCGTGCCCTTGGGGATGTCTACATCCACGAAGGTGGACCGGTTACGGACTCATTGTTTGACGATAAAGTGGCCAATGCAGACATCATCATGGGCCAGTTCGATCTTCCCGAAGCGCGCTTGAAGCGGATTCCATCGTTGAGAGCGGTGTTTAACGTGGAGGGCAATTTCCTTCCCAACATCGACTACGACTACTGTTTTCGAAACAGCATTCGCGTTCTAAGCACGAGCCCTGTGTTCGCCGAACCCGTGGCCGAAGCGGCGCTGGGAATGGCGATTGATGTGGCGCGTGGCATCAGTAAATCGGATCGTCAGTTCCGGGATGGAAGCGAAGAGTACGGACTAGCTGCCAACGTCGACGCGTTCTCGCTTTACCGGCAGGACGTCGGCCTGATCGGGTTGGGCGATCTTGGCAAAGCAATTGTGCCACTGCTGCGACCGTTCGGTTGTCGCATTCGGGCCTATGATCCGTGGTTGCCGGCTCAATATGTGCGGTCTCTTGGCTGCGAGTCAGTCTCTTTGGATGAGGTCTTGAAGCGATCGCGACTTGTGATTGTCGTAGCCGGAGTCACATCACAAAATCAGGGTTTCCTGGGTCAACAAGAGTTCGCCCTGATGCAGAAGGGTTCCGGCCTCGTGCTGGTGAGCCGCGCGGCGGTCGTGGATTTCGACGCCCTGCTCGATTTCGCCGACAGGGGACACTTTCGCGTTGCCACCGACGTCTTTCCCGAAGAACCGCTTCCCGCCTCACATCGGGCGCGGCGCACTCGCAACTTGATTCTCTGCGCACATCAGGCGGGAGCGCTGGACGCTGCCATCAGGCAGATCGGGAAACTCGCGGTCGGCGACGCCGAATTGATTGCGCGAGGCCTGCCTCCGGTGTTGTGCAAATTAGCTCAACCTGAGACTGTAAAGCTGCTTCGGAGCAAACCGATTGACAAGAGCTAAGTG
>QIAJ01000100.1 GCA_003225495.1 Acidobacteriota bacterium | reverse complement strand
ATCGTTTCCATACCGTGAGTATCATGGCCATTCCGTTCTGAAATGACAATTTCGGGAATCGCTCGCCCTTCGAGTTCGCCAAGTGTCCCTTCCGCACCCGCCTGGCGTTCCGAACCGACCCTCCGCGAAGTAATTGCGCTGTGGTTCGTCACATGTCTCGTCTTCGTCACCTTCGTTGCCGTGCTTCGCAATTTTTTCCAACTGGTGAATGACTCTGGCGACTCCTCCGCCTATATGGCAGTTGCATCCGCAATTCGCCATTGGAATTTTCAAGGCCTCACGGTCAAACACTTCTGGGGACTTCCCTACGCGATGGCTGCATTCTCTCTGCTGACGGGAGTGAGTGAGCGTACCGCGCTGCTGGTGATCTGCTTCGCCTCGTCGCTGGCCAGCCTCGCGCTCGCCCAGCGTCTCTGGGGCGGATGGATTGCATCTCTCTTTGCCATCTCGAATTTTGACTGGCTCCAACGCTCGTTCGTCGGAGGCTCCGAGCCCTTGTTCGTGGCTTTGATTTTTGGGTCATTTCTCGCGATCCGAACGGACCGCTGGCCTTTAGCCGCATTGCTCGCTGCGCTGGCGACCGTCACTCGGCCGCTCGGTATTCTTCTGCTGGTGGGGATCGGAGTCACGCTACTTTGGCGACGCGACTGGAGGCGCTTGGCCGCGGCCACTACTATCGGATTATTGATTGGAGCCCTGTACGTGATCCCCCTCATGCGCTACTTTCATGACCCACTCGCAACCGTGCATAGCTATGAAGGAGCGGCCGCTTCCGCGAGCGTACCGCTCTTTGGAATTCCCTTCTACGCGATCATCAAGGGGACCCTCATCCATCCCGCACCAGTTACCAATTTGATCCTGACGTTTGGCTGGATTTTCCTGGTGCTCATCGCTGTCACAGCAATGCTGGCAACCTCGCAGTTTCGAAGCTATGCGCGCCGACATGTGTCAGAAATTATTTTTGCGGGTCCCTACATCCTCTCACTGTATTGCTATAACTATTCCCATTGGGCCAGAGGAGCGTTTCCGCGGTTCGCGATTCCCATCATCCCTTTTGTTTTTCTCGCGCTGGGTCCCTGGCTTCCTCGCTGGGTCCCGAGAGATCGCAGGCTACTATGGGTGCTGGCTCCTGTCATGTCATTGCTCGCGGCGAGCTCTGCGCTGGGCGTGGCTAATGTCTTCGGCCTCATACGGCGAGCGCTCGCGTAACCGTCGCTGCGAATTCTTCGGAGTCGGACCGGGCTGTACACTAATCGCGCCGTGGCAAACCTCCTGCAAAGACTTTTCTCGATCCTCCATTCCATTTGGTGCGATCCCTCGAATCGGGGCGAACGAGCAACGCGCGTCATGATCTTTGTCGGCTGGCAACTATGGAAGCGCGTCGTCAACTTGCCAATCATTGTTCGAATGCATAACACCTTCCGCTTTATTGCCTACCCGGACTCGGATATAGCGGCCGGTTTCCTTTACTACCGTGTGCCCGGTTCAGTGGACATCGAGTTCTTGCGTGCTCATCTCACTGGTGGTCTGTTGGTGGATGTCGGCGCAAACGTAGGCTCGGTCAGCCTTCTCCTCGCGGATAAGGTTGATCGAGCCATTTTGTTTGAACCGAATCCGATCGCTGCAGCGCGCGCGAGAGAGAACCTGGAACTCAACCAGCTCCCGTTCGAAGTTCATGAACTCGCGGTCTCTGACATTCAAGGCACGGTGGAAATTGAAGATGCCGGCGGCGCCAGCAGCTGCAACCGCACTGTTGTAGGATTTGAAACTGCCATCCCGAAGCGAACTGTCCGCCGCGTCACCCTCGACCAATTCCTGGATGAGCGGGCGATTTCATCTGAGATTAGCGTATTGAAAATCGACGTCGAGGGACATGAGAATGCCGTCATCCGTGGCATGCGGAGGCTGCTTCAGTCCAAGCGAGTCCGGTTGATAATGTTCGAATATCTTCAACGCACCAATCTTCGCGAAGCGTTAGCCGCCTTCGAAAGCGCGGGCTACACGACATTCGAACTCACATCCCATGGACCCACTGAAGTCCGCGACAGCGCCCGTCCGCTGCAGAATTTGTTTGCCTGTCCGACGGAAATGTTCTCAGCGCTTTGACAGTGTGTTCTCGTACCATTTTTCGGAGGGAGCTCAGGACACGCCTATTCGGGCACTGCCCTTTGGCGTTGTACGCAAATGATGAAGGGGAAAGCAAAAGCGAAGACAATGTGGCAGGAAGAAATTAAAAGGGCCGTGACATTGGTTATGCTCTAGCCGCCGGCTCCTGCGAGGAAGCCAACAACGTGGAGACATGCACCGTCACGACCCCTGATGCGACCACTGCTTTCGCAGTTCCAAACCCCGGCTGAACCTCGCAGAACAGTCGGTTTTTTCGGGTTTGGCAGCTTACTGAGTTGCCTCAGCTTGCCCATCGCCCAGCCTACTTCGGGTTCGCCACGATTTATTTTGGCTGACCCTTTCGACCATCGACGGGAGTCACCTTAAAAGCTACGTCATAAAATGTCAATGCCGCTTTTCGGTGCAATTGATTTTTTTCTGAACTCTTTGGCGAACGTTACAACTTCATGAATCGAAAATGCGTTCTAAATGTGGGAACAATTCGGGCCCGGTTTTCCACAGAATCTTGCACAACCGCGCCGCCAAGGTTACGGTTGATGTTCGGCGAAAAACTAATTTCTTGACGCCGCGCTCCTTCTACCGCATGTTGTAAAGACAGGTTGGTGATGTCAGTTCTCGTGGCCTACGTGGATGGCGGTTCGCTGGGTAATCCCGGACCGTCGGGCATTGGCGTCGTAATCGTCCGCCCCGAAGGCGCTTCCATCAAAATTTCAAAGTGGATCGGCCACCAGGACAACAATGTGGCCGAATATGTCGCCCTGCTCGAAGCGCTGCAATGCGCCCTGAATCTCGAGGCGACGGTCCTGCAGGTTTATTCCGACTCGGAAGTAGTGGTTCGGCAGATGCGCGGAGAATACAAATGCCGCAGCCCGCGTCTCTATTCACTGCACTGGATTTGCCGGAAGCTGGCGCGGTCCCTCAGTTTCTCCATTAATCATGTGACCCGCGAAAAAAACGCCGAAGCCAATCGCCTGGCGAACGCGGGCGCCCGCCAGCGGAATTTCTGAAGTTCCCAGTTTTTCTCCGAATCGCTAGTCAGGAACTCCGTTGCACCGTCTTCATCCATTTCCAGGCGCTCGAAACGATTTCGGGCAGCAAGCGCGTGGCTCTCCATCCGAGCACTTTCTGAGCGCGCGCGGCATCCGCAACCAGAACTGGAGGGTCGCCCGGTCGCCGCGGCCCAAGTTTCCGCTTGACGGTGCGCCCAGTCGCAGCTTCGGCTGCTTTGATGACGTCAAGAACGGAATCTCCGCGCCCGGTCCCCAGATTCAGAGCGACGGACTCGCCGCCCTTTTCCAGATGCTGCAAAGCGCGCACATGGGCATCAGCCAAGTCATTTACGTGAATATAGTCGCGGATGCAAGTGCCGTCCGGAGTTGGATAGTCAGTGCCAAAGATATTCAGCTCCGATCCGTCTCCAGTAGCGGCGAGAGCAAGCGGAATCAGATGAGTCTCGGGATTGTGGAGTTCACCAATCTCGCCACTGTCATCGGCTCCGGCGGCGTTGAAGTAGCGCAGGCGCGCCGAACGCAATCCATAAGCGCGATCGTAGGCTTCCAGCGCAAACTCACAAAAAAGTTTGGAGGTGCCATAGGGATTCACCGGCTGGCGCGGGTTGTCCTCCGTGATTGGAACCTTGGCCGGGTCACCGTACACTGCGCAGGTGGAAGAGAAAACAAAGCGACGGATACCGGCGTCGATTGTTTCGTTCAGCAGACCCAACGCAGCCTCCACATTGTTCTGGAAATACTTGCGAGGATTCTGGACCGATTCGCCCACATAAGCATGCGCAGCGAAGTGCATCACGCCATCGACTCGCTTGAGTGCAGATCGCAGCTTGCCTTGATCGGCGATGTCGCCCTCGATCAGTTCGAATCCCTCCGTGAGACGCCGATGTCCATTCACGAGGCTGTCGTAGATGATCGCTTCATAGCCCGCGCGCTGCAGCGCACGAGCCGCATGACTGCCGATATAACCTGCTCCACCAACGACCAGGATTGCCAATGGTTCGAGACCTCGTTCCTTATCTGAGCAACTCTTCTATTTGAGCGGATTGAAACATCGCTTGCAAGTCGCTGTATTCGATCCAATAAGAGTTCAATCGCGGCACTTCACTTCGCGTGCACGTGGTATGAACGGGTTTTGAGTTTGATAACAGCGCAACCCGCGCGGTGCGAACTGCACTCGGCGGGCACGATCGTCTTCGGACTCGAAGCATGTCGTAAGATACAGCCTGGAAGCAGACTGATGGTAGAATCATCGAGTTAGCCCCGGCTGCCGGCCTCGGCAGTAGACTCGAGTCGGGACGTAGCGCAGCCTGGTAGCGCACTTGCTTGGGGTGCAAGGGGTCGCGAGTTCAAATCTCGCCGTCCCGACCAATTTGTTTCCTGAAATTTACAAGGTGTGCCGCGGCCCTCGGGCAAGCCCTAGCTCTCCCGCTGCCGGAATCCGCTGACTTTCTATGTAAGCAATCCTACGGTCTTTCCCTTATGGCGGACTACTACGCCCGGCGATAGCATTAAAAAAAAAATCTATTGGCCCTTCCCTTGAACCAACGCCGCCGTTTGGAAGATCGAATCCAGGATCTCGTCAAGAAGGTGTGTTCAACTGACGACACTGACGAGGCACATCAACTGCTGATACAACTCCGCGATGATCTTCAGGAGCACATCAAGCGGCTGCGGAAGATAGCCGCCGATAAGCTACTCAGTGGCGCAAACTTATCGCACAACCGCGACTCCGGGAATTGACTGGTTTACGGAACCAAGTCAATTTCCAGCCTATTCGCCGCTATCTGGTCGGCGAGATCAGAATTTTCTTTGGTCCTTGTCGTCTTTCGTCATCCATTTCCGATATGTCATTTAGAGGGCAAGATTTTCGCTATGGCCGAACGCGCGAAGCGCGCGTCTGAACTCGACTTTCAGGGGTGCCAACCGAGATTGCTCGTGGAGGTCGCAATGTACGACATAAAGAGTCTGGGCTCCAAACTGAAGACCATTGAGACCAGCGCGCCGGAGGCTACTAAAGCCTTCTGGGCATTCGATAAAGCAGCAATGGCTCCCGGCGCCATACCAGTGAAGTACAAGGAATTGATGGCGGTGGCGGTAGCATTTACCACTCAGTGTCCATATTGCATCCAGATCCATGCCGGCAAGGCACGCGAGGCAGGCGCAACCGATCACGAGATTGCTGAGGTCGTTAACGTCGCTGCCGCGTTGCGGGCAGGCGCCGCAATCACCCACGGCACCCACGCTTTCTAAGAACTGAGCCTGGAAACCACCTTCGGATTTATTCCGGGGGCGGGGAAGTATCCTCCGCCCCGGCGGAGCGAATCGAGCCCTAAATCGGTGCCCCCCCGACCGTAGTGAGCAATTTTGAGCAGTTGGACTTGTACCCCGTGGTCATACTATCCAGCTGGCGCCCGAACGTATGAATTCATCCTGTCAATTGTCGGCTGAATGTCTGAACTGTCATTTGCCCTCTGAAGGCTTCTTCTGCGCACTATCGCAGATATCGCGAGACGCTTTCAACAAGATCAAGCATGCGGCGGTTTTTCCTCGCGTCGTCGTCATATTCGTTGAAGGACAAACCCCTCGCGGAGTATTCCTGCTTTGCCAAGGTCAAGCGAAAGTCAGCACCGCTTCTCGTGACGGAAAGGCTTTGATCCTGCGGATCGCGAACCCCGGAGTAGTTCTCGGGCTGGATGCGATAGTGACGGGCAAGCCCTATCAGGTGACAGTTGAGACGATGCAGCCCAGCCAATTGCACTTTGTTAGCGGGGAAGATTTCCTTTTGTTCCTCAAGCAACATAGCGATGCTTGTTTGCGGGCGGTGCAGCAGATTGGCCGTGATTGCGGGCAGGCATATGACGTAATCCGTTCTATTGGCTTGTCCCACTCAGTCACCGGCAGAGTCGCAAAATTCCTGCTTGCATCTGCGATGGACGAGCCGGCAATGAATGGCGTTGTCCGGGTGAGGTTGACGCTCACCCATGAAGACATCGCGCAACTCACCGGCACAAGCCGCGAGACGATCACGCGAATTCTGTCAGGCTTTAGAAAACAACGTATCGTCGAGCTGAAGGGCTCTATCCTGATCATCCACGACCAGCACGCCCTAGAACGGTTAGTGGCGTCCTGAGGTCAAGGCGAGCTTCATTAGCGTGCGCACACCATCACAGTAACTCCATAGGCAGTCGGCAGAATTCGCGACCCGATAGGGCCCTGTTTGGCAGCGACCAATCGCTTTAGAAGGCCCCTGAATTCTTCAAATGCCGCTGCGCGGCCTGCGGCGCACTCCGAGCCCCGTTCCTTTTTATCGACAATCGACTCCAGTTCCTGCCAATATAGTTCGACATTTTTCACCTCTATGCGAACTCTATTGATTGTCGTGAGTGCGTTCCTTCTCTCAACATTTTTTGCGGCGGCCCAAATGCCATCCACGCCAGCCCTCATGCCGGTTCCCGCCAAATTGCAAATGGGCAGCGGTCAACTCGTCATAGATCAGTTGTTCACGGTGGCGGTCAATGGCGCCAGAGATGCTCGTCTCGACAGCGGCATTTCGAGATTTCTTGATCAGCTAAGCCGGCAGACGGGAATGCCGTTGCTCAAACAGCCGGCTGACACTGCCAAGGCAAGTCTGGTAATCCATTGCGAAAACGCAGGCCGTAAGATTCAGGAACTCAGCGAGGACGAAGCCTACACACTCGAGGTCACTCCAACCCAGGCGACTCTTACGGCGCCCAATACTTTGGGTGCACTGCATGGCTTGCAGACGTTTTTGCAACTCATAGAAGTGACTCCGGCGGGGTTTGCTGTCCCGGCCCTCACCATTCAGGACCAGCCGCGCTTCGCATGGCGTGGGCTGCTGATTGACGTTTGCCGGCACTTCTTGCCGCTCGACGTGATGAGACGCAATCTCGACGGTATGGCCGCTCTGAAGATGAATGTGCTGCACTGGCATTTGTCGGACGACGAAGGCTTCCGCGTCGAAAGCAGGAAGTTTCCCAAGCTACATGAAATGGGATCACAGGGGCAGTACTACACGCAGGCGGAGATTCGCGAGTTTGTCTCGTACGCGCGCGATCGCGGCATCCGCGTCGTGCCCGAGTTCGAAATGCCGGGGCACAGCCGATCGATCGTCGTGGGCTATCCCGATCTTGCCAGCCAGCCTGGCACTTATCCGCCCGGCCGGGTCGCGGGCGACGCGACTGCTCTGGACGTTACGCAGGAAAAAACCTACAAGTTCCTCGACAAGCTGATTGAAGAAATGGCGGGTCTGTTTCCCGACGCGTACTTCCACATCGGGGGTGACGAAGTCGACGACAAGCCGTGGAACTCGAATCCGAAAATTCAGGAATTCATCCACGCCCACGGTATGAAAGACAACCGCGATCTGCAGGCATATTTCAACAAGCGCCTGGAAAGGATGGTGAGCAAGCATGGCAAGATCATGATGGGTTGGGACGAAATCCTCCATCCGGACTTGCCGAAAAATGTAGTTGTGCAATCATGGCGCGGGCAAGAGTCGCTGGCGGCAGCCGCTAAGCAGGGTTATCGCGGGTTGCTCTCGAACGGCTACTACCTCGACTTGATGTGGCCCGCCGCGCGCCATTATGCCGTCGACCCCATGTCAGGCGCCGCTGCTGCGCTGACACCAGAAGAAGCCAAACTGATCCTCGGAGGCGAGGCGTGCATGTGGGCCGAGTACATCACTCCCGAAACCATTGACTCGCGCATCTGGCCGCGGCTGGCTCCGATCGCCGAGCGCTTCTGGTCTCCACAGAATGTGACGGACCCGAAATCGATGTATCAACGTCTGGACGAAATCAGCTGGCGCCTTGGATGGCTGGGCTTGACACACGAATCAAACTACCTGCCCATGCTGCGGCGACTGGCAGGAGCGGAAGACGTCCGCAGCCTGCGCGTGCTGGCCGACGCGGTGGAGCCAACCAAGGATTACACGCGCTCCGAAGTTTTCCCGCAGCCTCCCGTCCAGTCCGTCTCGCTCAACCGTCTGGTTGATGCTGCGCGGCCTGAGAGCGCAACCGCCCGCCACTTTGCCGAACTGGTCGGAAGTTTTGTCGCGAGCGGCTACAAGGACTCCGCTTCAGAAGCGCAGATTAGAGCGTGGCTCGTCAAGTGGCAGGGGAATCACACCAACCTCAAGCCCCTGATGGAACGATCGTTTCTCCTCACAGAAGACCTCCCCCTGTCGGAAGACCTGGTAACTCTCTCGGCGGCCTGCTTACAGGCGATCGACGCCTTGGCGAAGAACCAGACCTTGCCAGACTCGTGGCGGACAGAGCAACTCGCGGTAGTGGAGCGTTCGATGAAACCCAGGGCGAACTTGCTGATCATGATCGCGCCCTCGATTCAGAAGATGATCGAGGCTGCCTCACCGCCTGCAAGCCATCCTTGAGACCGGTAAGGCTGCGCCAGGATAGTCTCAGTCGGCCGTTCCTCTGCCTGAAGGACAGCCTTATGGAGCGCTGTCCCGGTTCAAACATTTTGGCGATCTCTTTAACTCCCTGCGCATCCAACGAGGAGAGCCAGCTAGGTCCTTATTCGCTGCTCCGAAGTTAGCCGGCTACCTCAAAACTGGATGTGAAGGAGATTTCATGGCGAAAAAAACGCCCACACCTGTTACCAGCAAGCTGTCCCCGAATCCCCGCTATCACCAGAAGGCCCCAGAGCTCCAGGCGTACGGCACCGTTGCCAGCAGGATTCCGTTGCAATTGGAAGAACCTGTTCGTCTGGAAATGACTGAGCGGTTGAACGTGTTGCTCGCCGACACCATCACGCTCCGCGATCTATACAAGAAATCCCACTGGCAGGTCTCGGGAGCGACGTTTTACCAGCTCCATTTGCTCTTCGACAAGCACTATGAAGAGCAGTCCGAACTGGTGGATACGATTGCCGAGCGCATTCAGCTGCTAGGCGGAATCAGTCTGGCCATGGCTGCCGATGTCGCAGAGGCGACGCGAATCGAGCGCCCGCCCAAGGGACGTGAAGAGGTTCCCGTCCAGCTATCGCGTCTGCTTGACGCTCACCAGGTAATCATTAGCGATTGCCGCAAGCTTGCGGAGCGCGCCCAGAAAATCGGCGACGAAGGAACGAATGATCTGGTCGTTAGCGACGTGCTTCGCACCAATGAACTGCAGGTCTGGTTCCTGAGTGAACATCTGGTAGAAGAACCTCTGGTGAAAGCCGACCCGATGGAGAAGAGTGCTTAAACTGCAACGGTTCGATGCTGAGGCGCGGTCAAGTGCGCGGCGTTCCAAGTGTAGATAAAGATTGAAGCTGAAGCCTGTCCTCTTCGTCTAGCGCCGCGCAGAAAGGATATGGAGGATTTCCCGCAACTCATGCCGCAGGTGGGCGACGTTCACGGAAGGCCGAATCGGGAAGGGCAGAGCAGTCTGATCGCGTTCCGACTTTAGCTCTTCCCGCAACTGGCCGCGCGCGCCTGCGATCGTGAACCCGTCTTCATACAGCAGCTTTTTGATGCGCAGCACTGACTCGACGTCTCGCCGGCGGTACATGCGCTGCCCGGTGCTGCTTTTCACCGGCTTGAGCTGCGGAAACTCGCTTTCCCAAAATCGGAGCACGTAAGCAGGCAGTCGGCATAGGCGCGCGACCTCTCCGATCCGGAAATACAACTTGTCCGGAATGATGACTTCCACACTTCGATGCTTCCGCGTGGCGGATTTCGTTCGGGGACTCATGGCTTGCTCACCCTGGTAGACCAAACATCTGTACTCGCGTTTCTAGCATGGTTGGGCAGGGTGCGACAACTGCTTTTCGTGCATGTCTGCAAAACGTAAAAACCTCCGGAGAGGTGCTTCTCTTCGGAGGCCTTTGGGGAAGTTCGATACGAGCGTCCTGCTCGCTTAGTGTTTCTTTTTCTTGGCGGCTTTCTTCTTGGTTGCCATGAACTGTGTCCCTCCGTTTGAACGATTTTTCTCCCAAGGTTCTCAACAAGGCACCTTGATGCCTGAGCTACTCAAGTTGTAGTATGAGCAGCCTGCCTACCACAAGATATTGCCACTCGTATGTAATTTGTCAATGAAAATCTGACATCGATCGATCGAATTGGACGAAGACGTGCGTCGGCATGTGCCTGCTTCACGTGTGCGATAATTTTCTGGGGACAAGGAAATCCATGTCAGAGCACAAAGTTTTTTGCGTGAAGTTGAAACAGGAGCTGCCTGGACTGGACGAGCCACCGTTCGATTCCGAACTCGGCCAGAAAATCTACAACCAGGTTTCGCAGCAGGCATGGGGGCAATGGACTGAGTACTGCAAAATGCTGCTGAACGAGTATCGCCTCAATCCAGCGCGCAAACAGGATCAGGAAGTGATCGTGAAGCAGATGGAGCAATTCTTCTTCGGCGAGGGCGCCGCACCGCCAGCTCAGTACGTTCCTCCAACGCACTGAAGCCACCGCACCATGCGGACGTTACTCCGTGGTTACGTTGGGCGGCATTGTTGTTCTCTGATTCATAACCTCGTAACAATTTTTCGGGACAATCAGGGTCGTGGATTCCCACGTCTACGACACCCTGATTCTGTCGGACCTGCACCTGGGTGCGGACATGAGCCGGGCCCGCGATGCCCTACGCATTCTCCGGCAACTCCGCTATCGGCGTCTGATCCTGAACGGCGACATCTTCGCCGACTTGAATTTCGCCCGCCTCAAGAAAGAGCACTGGAAGTTTCTGGGGTACATTCGGAAGCTATCGAATCCAAAACGGAAGGTTGAAGTGGTCTGGGTTGAAGGCAACCACGACCACGGGCTTGTTCAGATCATGTCGCACCTGGTCGGAATCCGTGCGTACCAGGAATACACCTGGGAATACCTCGGGCGGCGGCATATTGCAATTCACGGGCACCAGTTCGACAGCTTCGGAGTGAACAACGTTCGTTTCAATTATCTGATTGGGACATTGCTCTATTTGCAATTGCAGAAGTGGGATTCCAGGAGTAAAGTGCTCACGCGTTTTCTGGATCGCCTGAACACGCGCTGGCTGCGTCTTTCCAGCAAGGTTTGCCACGGAGCCATTGCGCATGCGCGTCATCACCAGGCGACGCGAATCTTTTGCGGACACACGCATGCGGCCTTGCAACGCTGCGAAGACGGGGTCGATTACTACAACTCCGGCAGCTGGATTGACGATCGACCGGCATATATCACTGTGGGCGACCAGGGAGTTCAGATTCACACGTATGACGAGCCATCGGGAGAATTTCCTGACAGCGAAGAGAATGAAGTTGAAGGCGAGCCAGCGGAATTCGAGCAGCCCCTGGCGTGATGACGCCGCGCAAGGAGAGCCGTGCGTAAACTGATCATCGTTTATCACCATGCTGGGGGAGGACATCGCAGCACCGCCGATGCGCTGCAATCGAGGCTGTCCGCACAGGAGCATCCCTGGGACGTTAGCCTGCTCGATATTCAGGAGTTGCTTGATCCAATTGACTTGATTCGCCGCGCAACAGGCCTGCGGATTCAGGATACTTACAATCTGATTCTGCGCCGCGGCTGGACCCGCTTCACGCCGCAACTGCTGGTGATCCTGAAGGCAACCATCCGTGCCTACCATGGTCCGATTGTCAAAGCGCTTCGCAATTACTGGGCGAAGCATCCGGCAGATCTGGTGCTGTCCGTAATCCCGCATGTCAATCGCGAGATTGCAGAGAGTGTTCGAGGGACGAACGCACGAACGCCATTTGTGACCCTCATCACTGACCTGGCGGATTATCCGCCCCACTTCTGGGTCGAGCGCGAATCCGAATACATTATTGCCGGCACAGAACGCGCCCGCCAGCAGGCGTTAGCGCTCGGCCACGACCTGGATCATGCTTTCCTGACATCGGGAATGATTCTTAAGCCGAAGTTTTATGAAAAGATGACCATAGATCGCGCCTTGGAAAGAAAAAAACTCGGATTAGATCCCAATTGTCCGACAGCTCTCGTGCTCTTCGGCGGGCACGGTTCGAAGGCCATGGTGGACATCACAAAAAAACTCAACCACGCTGACAGCGGAGTTCAACTGATCCTGATCTGCGGGCACAATCAGAAACTCGCCGCCGACCTCAAAGCCCTGCCGACCAAGAAGCCAACCCTGATTGTGGGATTCGCGCAGAATGTTGAGTTCTATATGGCGCTGGCGGACTTTTTCATCGGGAAGCCGGGACCGGGCTCGATCAGCGAAGCCTTGCAATTCCACTTGCCGGTCATCGTCGAGAGTAATTCTAAGACGCTTCCGCAGGAACGCTACAACGCCGAATGGGTGACCGAGAATGGATACGGCATCGTAGTCCCAACCTTCAAGAAAATTGCTTCCGCGGTCGAGCGCCTCCTCGAGTCAGCAACTTTCGCTGATTTACGCCTGAACGCGAGCCTGTACTGCAATCGGGCTCTGTTTGAAGTGCCATCGATTTTGGAGCGGTGCGCGAAGCACACGGACACTTTGCGTAGCTCTCACGCTGCCGTCTGAAACTGCTTAGAAATGCACTGCCACACCGGTTGAGAATCGCACGTCATTCTGGCCGTTGCTGAAGAAGCGTGTGTGAATCCAGTCGAGTTCCCCGCGCAACGAGACTGGTCCGAAGACTTGATAGTCAAGTCCTCCACCGAAGGCATTGGCGAACGACGTGTCTGCCGCCGCGCTGTGGTTAATGTTGATGTGCGCGGCGCCAATCATGAACTCTGCGAATGGACGGAACTTGCCGAAGCGCACCGAAGCTCTCGGTCCAAAAAGATAGTTGTGTTCGCCCACATGGCTCCCGTAGGTGCCTCCGATGTCCGCCACGATCCCGATCCAGGGCAGAAAATTGCCTTCCAGTGAAGCATTCCATCCGTTCAAGTTGACAGCGTCATTCGAGACGATTTCGGCGCGGTTGTAGGAGTATCCGAAGAATACATTTCCCTTGGTGGGAATCTGTGCATGGGCCGCAGCTACCAGAAGTGTCGCGCACACAACGATCAACGACAGTTTTCGCACAACCATTCTCCTTGCTGATTTGGAAGTTTCGCTTGAACCTAGGATGCACTCGTCGGCGAAGGCTTTGCCTGCGAAACTAAGTGCGTGTTAGCGGAACATGGAAGCGAAAAATCCGCGCAGTTTGCCGAACAATCCGCGCCGGGAAGGCGTTTCGGCCGATGCTATCTCGGAGCCTGACGCCTTATGTGCGGGAGCGAGCGGAAGCGGCGAACTCGTGACCACCGCTTGCACGGGACGCGATGCCAGCGGCAACGCCCGCACATCTTCGACGGGCGCAGGCGGAGGTCCGGTAGCGTGAAATACGAAGGGCGCTTCTACATGGACCTGAAGGTCGTTCGCTGCGACTGAGACTTTGAGTGGCACAGTCGCCGGTACTCCATCGGAGCCTCCGCTCTCTGCGCGGGCCGGTTCGGCATTCGTGGGTGTCACAATCGGAGAAGGAACGGCCGTGCCGGAGGCGGGCGGTGCGGCGCTGATCACCGGAGCATCATTCGCCGCGCGCAGCACCGGTTGACGTGCTGGCGGACATCCACACTCGAGTGGTACTGCCATATCTACGCGATCCAGTTGTCCGGAGTGAAACACCAACTGGTCCGTCGCCTTCACCTGATACGTGCGCTCGCCGATCAGCTCAGAAATAATCGCCGAAGCCGTGTTGCCGGGAAGCGCGCGCACGCAGGTGTTGCCGTGCGTGTCACTGCTGATCGCATAATGAAATTCGCCGGGACCGGCAAGCAGGATGCGAAAATCCGGCGTCATCACCGAGTCGGATGACGCATCGAGCGTGTAATGTGCCTCCAGAGCCCCGGTATTCACGCCCAGCATGACATTGTGACCATTTTGCGAAGGCGTCACGGAAACCGTCGTGCCAGGGCAGACATGCACCTCGCCGCCACGGGCCAGGTTCAGAACAGCGGTGTCGGCTCCAGCGGTGATCGAAGATCCGGAAGCAAGGCTGTTGCCGGCAATCGCGAGTGGTCCGCCTGCGCCGACGACGGATGCGACTGGCCTGGGGCCGGACGTCAGGCTCGGTACGGACGGCGCCTCAAACGGAGTTTTGTTCGCATCGGTCGGCGGATTCTTTCGTAGATGAATGAGCAGGCGATTTCCCGCAGCCGCCCAGGTGAACGCGCGCGGGGCGAGTAGGTCGACCACCACGCGCGCGACTGGAGGATTTTGCTGAAACTGGTCAGCGCGCAATGTGTTGATTTGGTCGGCCTGTATGCTGATCCGCTTTTCGCGTGTGTCGAGCCGCGCGTTGGGTAAGTCAATCACGAGCCGCGGAGGATCGCTGATCGCCTGAATCGACGGAATCAGCGGTTTCGTTGAAAGGATCTCAACCGCGGGCCCGTCCTTCTCTTGGACGATCTTGAAACTTTTGATCGAAGAAACAGTTGCCGATTGCCGAGTGGCCTGGAGTGATATCTGGGCGAGCGCACGAGAAGTAACGACTGCTAGGAAACTCAAAATGAGAAAGTGAAGAAGGTGTGACAAGGAACCGCGCCCCCGCGAACATCGCCAGGCGCACGTTTCCCGCAACTCAGATCTCTGGCGGAAGCACATCACTGGAGCTCAAGTGTTGATTCCACCATATCACTCAAGCGTCCCTCGAAAAAAGTGACGAAGGGTACTCAGGAGTCGGCCAGGAACTCGTATTCATCAATGACGGCGGCGACCGCCATCTTGCCATTTACCGGGCCGCCTTCCACCCGCAACACGCGGCCTCGGCAGCGCACCCGGATACTCTCCGTAAGCGTGATTTCCGGGGGTAAGGTCAACGTGAAGTCAACACCGGAACCGGCCTGGATCGCCGACTCCAGATAGAAGCACACGCCGCGCGCGCTGACATCACGAGTCTGCGCCTCGCGTTCCTGTCCATTCTCGCCGTACCGCACGCTCACCGGCAATCGCAAGGCGAACCGGCGCGTGGACCTCTTGTCTTTTTCCTGCTGCGCTTCGGGCATGCAACCTCCGGGAATCCTGTAAGCATGGCGGGTGGGAAATAGCCTGTCAAGGCTTTGCTTGGAGTGGGTCCACTTGACCACTTAAACAGCCTTCGGAGTTCATGCCAAAAGTTCCGCGCCAGATAGGCATTGGGCTGCATCCACTGCTTATGTGTTTTCCGCGCGAAAATAACCCGCAGGGCGCCGGGAAACTAGTAGCCGCAACCATTCATCCATAACGAACATACGGAGACATCATGATTCTGATCACGGGAGCTAGCGGCAATGTTGGCAAGGAAGTCCTCAAACAGATTGCCAGAACAGGAGCCCAAGTCCGGGCCGCGTATCAAACAGTAAGCAAGGCGGCGGCCGCACCGTCCGGAGTAGAAATCGTGACAATGGATTACAACGAACCCGCCTCGCTGCAAACTGCTTTAAAAGGGATAGAGCGGGTGTTTTTAGTAGGACCGCCTACTCCCAACCTGACTTCGCTCGAACGCAAAGCCATCGACGAAATCAAGCAGTCGGGCGCCCGGCATGTCGTGAAACTTTCAGCGATGGGCGGACGCGGCGCGACCTATCCCCGGCAGCACGCGGATTCCGAGGACTACATCAAGTCTTCTGGCGTCGCTTATACCTTTCTGCGCCCAAACGGGTTCATGCAGAACTTCGTCACCTACAACGGCGCGACGATCAATAGCCAGAATGCATTTTACGGATCGCAGGGCGATGGCAAAGTCAGCCACATTGATATTAGGGACATCGGGGCCGCCGCCGTGAAGACACTTACGGAAGACGACCATGAAGGCAAAGCCTACACGCTGACCGGCACCGAGGCGCTCAGCAACGACCGCGTCGCCGAGATTCTTTCGGATGACACCGGGCGCGAGATCAAATACGTCGATCTTCCTCCAGAGCAATTCAAACAGGCCCTGGTGGATGCCGGCTTGCCAGAGTGGAGCGCCGATGCGCTGAATGATCTGCAGCAGTTTTATCGCCGGGGCGGGGCCAGCGCCGTGACCGACGATATCCAAAAATTGCTCCGGCGAAAGCCAATTAGCTTCGAGCAGTTCTCTCGCGACTACGCGCAAGCATTCCAGCGTGCCGCATAGACGGGTTGAACGGGTCGTTACGCTGCGGCGCCGAGATAGATTGCCTCTTCGATTGCAGCTAAAATAGCCTTGTGGTCTTCGTCCTTGACAACTACGACTCGTTTACCTACAACCTCGTCCAGTATCTCGGAGAACTGGGCGCTGAAGTCGTAGTCCGCCGCAACGATCAGACAACTGTCGGAGAAATCGAGGCAATGCGGCCGGAGCGCATTCTCATTTCGCCCGGCCCGTGCACTCCACAGGACGCCGGCATCAGCATCGACCTGATCCGCCACTTCGCGGGAAAGGTTCCTCTGCTGGGAGTCTGCCTTGGACATCAGGCGCTGGGCGCGGCCTTTGGCGGGAAAGTCGTCCGCGCAAAGAACCTGATGCACGGCAAGACCAGCGAGGTCGAGCATGACGGCGAGACCATCTTTCGCGGACTCTCCTCCCCCATGACCGCAACCCGCTACCACTCTCTCATAGTGGAGGAAAACAGTCTGCCGGAAGAACTCACAGTCAGTGCATGGACCACTGATAAAGACGGGTCCCGCGTAATCATGGGACTAAGGCATCGTCAATTTCCGGTCGAAGGTGTTCAGTTCCATCCGGAGAGTGTTCTTACCGATCAAGGAAAAAAGTTAGTGAAGAACTTTCTATCTGTCGGTTAGCTATTTCTTGGCGGCATATTTCTCCGCCCCCAGGAAATGGAGCGACACATAAGGCTCATTTCCCACAACCCAACTGTCGTGTCCGGGTGCGGTGTAGAAAACATCGCCGGCCTTCATCTCGATGACGCGGCCATCCTCCATCGCCGCCGTCGCTTTTCCCGAGACGACCATCCCGACATGTTCCACCGAGCACATCTTCGCGCCAGTCGCAGCCCCAACGTCGGTGGACCATTTCCATCCCGGCTCGTAGGTTGCGCGCCCAATCGTCATTCCGCCAATCTGGATCAGCTCAAACTTTCCTTTCGGGAAATTGCCAATCTCATCCGGCTGTTCAAAACGTTTGAGAATTACATCGAGCATTCTTCACTCTCCTCATGACGCTTTACATCCCTGAGCGCGCCATCTCCACCGCCCGCAGCACGGCTTTCGCCTTGTTCTCCGTCTCCTCAAACTCGCTTTGCGGATCGGAATCCGCCACAATGCCGCCGCCCGCCTGCAAATAAGCCTGCTTGCCCTTCATGACGAGCGTGCGGATCGTGATGCAGGAATCCAGATTGCCCGCGAAGTCTGCATACAGAACGCCGCCACCGTAGATGCCGCGCCGGGTCGGCTCCAACTCTTCGATGATCTGCATGGCTCGTACCTTGGGGGCGCCACTCAGAGTTCCCGCCGGGAAGCAGGCCGCGAATGCGTCGATGGCATCGAGCCCGGGACGCAGCCGGCCTTCGAGCGCCGACACCAGATGCATGACGTGCGAATAACGCTCCACAAACATCAGGTCGCGAACCTTGACTGAGCCGTATTCACTGACGCGGCCTAGATCATTACGACCGAGGTCAACCAGCATCACATGCTCGGCACGCTCCTTTTCATCTTCGCGCATCTTCTTTTCGAGCGCCGCATCGGCCGCTTCATCGCGGCCGCGGCGATGCGTGCCCGCAATCGGACGATATTCCAGCTTCCGGCCGCTTACCCGCACCAGCATTTCCGGCGACGAGCCGAGCACATGCATTCCCGATTGTTTGGCTGTGGCGCCGAAGCGAAGAAAGAACATGTAGGGCGACGGGTTCACGGTGCGCAGCGCGCGGTATAAATCAAAGGGCGCCACCTCCGGTTCGAAATCCCAGCGCTGCGAAAGCACGACCTGGAAGATGTCTCCCGCTGCAATGTATTCCTTAGCCTGCCGCACGCCGTCGAGATACCTCTTCTTCGGAGTCTGTGGACGCACTTTGAGCTTTGATCGTTTAACCGCTTTGCGCCAGTGCGCCGACCTGAATCCCACGGCGAGCTTTTTCTCGATCCGCGCGATCTCCGTTAACGACTTGGTATACGCGCGCTCGGGAGAGTCGCGGCTCACATCGGCAGAAGCCACGATGTGAATCTGGTGCCGGAGATGGTCGAAGGCCAGCACGCGGTCGAAAAACATGAGCACGCAATCGGGCACATCGAGATCGTCTTTCGCATGTGAACCGATACTTTCCAGGCGCCGCACGATGTCATAAGCGCAATATCCAACGGCGCCCGCCGTAAATGGAGGCAGGCCTTCGATCGCGGCGGGACGGTGGGCGCGAAGCAATTCCTTCATCACCTGAAAAATGTCGCCTGTGCGCTGCTCCACTTTGCGACCGCGTTCGATTTTGATTTGCGACCCGCGCGACTCCAGCCGCAGGAATGGACGCACCCCCAAAAACGTGTAACGTCCGATCTTCTCTCCACCCTCGACCGACTCCAGCAGGAATGCGTCGGGTTCGTCTTCGGCAATAGCCAGAAATGCCGATACCGGCGTCAGCAGATCGGCCGAGATGGATTTCACCACCGGCACCAGCGTTGCTGTGCGCGCCAGCCGGGAAAATTCTTTTAGGTCAGGTCGGATCATTGCGCTTCCAGGGTTTCCATTATAGGGAAGCGGTACAATGCTCGACGAGTTTCAACGAAGCGAGGGCGGCAAACCAATGGACTCGACGGAGCCGAGGTGAGCGAAGCAGTTCCCAACCCGCGGGCTTCCAGCCGCCACTATGACGCCAACTACGGCAACTTTCAGACCGATCTCTATGCCCAAATTCGTCGCGACGCCTTCGGCGAAGACATCGGTCAAAGCAGCTGGATCACAGCCGACGAGCAGGACAGATTCTTGCCTATGCTCAACCTCTGCGCTGGCAAGACGCTGCTCGACATCGCTTGCGGATCAGGCGGACCGGTGCTTCGCATTGCTGAGCGCACTGGCTGCTCCGTGGTTGGCGTGGACGTTCACGAGCAGGCCATCACGACAGCGACCTCGCTCTCATCTCAGCGCGGCCTGTCAGAGCGTGCGAAGTTTCAAGTCGCTGACGCCACTGCGCCACTGCCATTTTCCGACGCGAGCTTCGATGCGATCGTGTGCATCGATGCGATCAATCACCTGCCCAATCGGCCGCGCGTTCTCGCCGACTGGTCACGTTTGCTGAAGCCATGCGGGCGGCTGCTCTTCACCGATCCCATTACTCTCACCGGACCGCTGACCGCCGACGAAATCGCCGTCCGCAGCTCTATTGGATTTTTTCTCTTTGTTCCGTCCGGCTACGACGACAGCATCATCGCGCAAGCAGGGCTGCGGTTACTGGTCCGCGAAGACGTTACTCGCAACATGGCTGTAATTGCCGAACGACGCGGTGCCGCGCGCGCCGCGCGTGAACCTGCCTTGCGCGAGATCGAAGGCGATCAGAGCTACGAAGGTCAGCAGGAATTCTTCAAGGTCGCCTCCCGCGTTGCGAGAGAAGGAAGGCTTTCGCGATTTCTATATGTCTCCGAAAAGGGATAAAAGGAAAATTCGTATCGGCACCCGCGGCGAAGGTCACTCCTCGACGTCCTAGCAACCTCATAGCAACTACGTACCTTACGTGCCATCGGCCGCTTGCCTAGCCTGTCGGGCAGCCATATACTTTGCGAGGCCCGCTCCAAAGGGGCGCTGCCCGAACCGCAATCATCCGGAGACTTTATGAAGACCGTCGATCTTGAACAGGAAACTAATCCGTGGGAGGCGCAAGCTGCGCGCTTTGACCTGGCCGCCCACAAACTTAATTTAGATGAAGGTCTCTGGAAGGTTCTTCGTAGTCCGAGCCGCGAAATTATCGTTCATATCCCGGTGATGATGGATGACGGTCATCTGGAAGTGTTTACCGGTTTTCGGGTGCAGCACTCCATTGCCCGCGGGCCAGCCAAGGGTGGCCTGCGCTATGCGCCGGACGTAAATCTCGACGAAGTACGAGCCCTTGCCAGTTGGATGACGTGGAAATGCGCCGTCGTCAACATTCCCTTCGGTGGCGCCAAGGGCGGAATCATTTGCGATCCGCACAAAATGTCGATGGGTGAACTGGAGCGCATGACCCGCCGCTACACTGCTGAATTATTTGAATTCATCGGCCCTGAAAAAGACGTTCCAGCTCCCGACGTGAACACGAACGAGCAGACCATGGCGTGGATTATGGACACCTACTCCATGCACATGCGTCAAACAGTGACAGCGGTCGTAACCGGCAAGCCCATCAATATCGGCGGATCGCGCGGACGACGCGAAGCTACCGGGCGTGGCGTCTTGATCGTCTGCGAACAGGCTATCAAGAAACTTGGCCTCAACCGCGAAACCACGCGGGTCATCATTCAGGGTTTCGGCAATGTTGGGTCCAATGCCGCACGCCTCATGGCAGAAGCGGGATACAAAGTCATCGGCATTCTCGAAGTAGGCGGCGGACTCTACAACAAGAACGGCATCGACGTGGAATCGCTCTGGGAGTTCCGCCAGCGGAACGGCACGATTCACGGCTTCCCCGGTGCTGACAAGTACGATCCCGCGGAATTACTCTTGGTAGACTGTGACATCCTTATCCCTGCCGCCACGGAAAACCAGATCACCAGCCAGAACGCGGACCGTGTCAAATGCAAAATCCTCGCCGAGGGGGCGAACGGTCCCACTACCGCCGCCGCCGACGACATTTTGTCCGATAAGAAAGTTTTCGTGATACCCGACATCCTGGCCAACGCCGGCGGCGTCACCACTTCTTACTTCGAGTGGGTGCAGGACAGGCAGGGCTACTTCTGGAAGGAGTCGGTCGTCAACGAGCATCTGGAAGACATCATGATTACTGCCTTCGACGATGTCGTCCGCTATGCCGAAACTCACGGTGTGAATAATCGCATCGCGGCCTACATGCTGGCGATCGATCGCGTTGCATATACCATCCGCCAGCGCGGGATTTACGCCTAACTGTCGAAATTGCTGCACAAACGCTGTTATGAACAGAAAGCCTCTCGTCAGGCCTCGAACCGGAACTAACTGTATTGACGTCCGATTGCCGCCAGTGCAATGATGCCGCGCGCTCTTCGTGGAGACCCCAATTCCCAAATCGAGGATGGTATGAAATCCCCTAACCTGAAAATCACGTTGTGGACGCTTGCGCTGTGTCTCGTGTTCGCAATTTCGATTTCTCCTGCACTCGCTCAGACGCAGTCGAACTCGAGCGATACTCCGAGCACCGACACCACCAAGAAGTCAAAGAAGAAATCCAAGAAAGCCAAGACGACTGATCAGGCGGGCGCCGACGATGCCGCTGCGACTCCCAGCGATCAGCCTGCAAAGAAAACGAAAAAGTCAAAGTCAAAGTCAAAGACAGATGCGAGCGCCAGCACTACCGCGTCTGATACCAGCGCTTCAGACACGAGCAAGAAATCGCGCAAGAGCAAGACGAAATCCGCCAGCGCGTCCGAGACGGCCGCCAGTGACGCTTCGACAGCCGCGGACTCTGGGACAAAGAAGAGCCGGAAGAAAAAGGGTGCGGGGGCCAATCCGGAAACCGCTGCTGCCGACACATCTGCCGCCGCGGACTCCGGAACGGCAAAGGAAAGCCGCAAGAAGAAAACTTCCGTTGCAGCCGCGGATCAGACTGCGAATGCCAGCCCCGCTGACGAAACTCCGAAGAAGACCCGGAGCAAGAAATCCAAAACGGCCGATTCCGCGAATGAGCAACCCGCCAGTTCGTCGGCTAACTCGACGTCGGCTTCGACCACGGCTGCGTCGAGTTCAAATTCCGGGATGGCTCCCTCCGCGTCGGGAGAAGTTCCCGCCCGGCACAAGACAAACACTGCGGCGACCTCGGCAAATTCGTCGGAGATTTCAGCTGCGCAATCCAGCGGCAAGGTTTGGGTCAACCTGGATAGCGGTATCTACCACAAAGGCGGACGCTGGTACGGGAAGACAAAAAGCGGAAAATTCATGACCGAAGCTGAAGCCAAGGCCGCCGGCTACAAAGAATCCCAGAAAGACTAAAAGACTAAAGGAGAATCGACGTGCGCAAAAACCTGCTTGCAAGCATCCTCATTGCTCTGTTCGCGGTCAGCCTGATCAGTAGCAGCGCCCTGGCTCAGGCCCAAGCCAAATCAAAAACCCCTGCTCCCGCGGCGGAAACCGCAAAGGGCAATCTGTTGGACATTAATTCGGCTACGAAGGATCAACTGGACGCACTTCCCGGTATCGGAGAGAAATTTTCGCAGAAGATAATCGAGGGGCGTCCCTACGCGAAAAAGAGCGACCTGGTTCATAAGAAGATCATTCCCCAAGCCACCTACAACAAAATCAAGGACCAGATCATCGCCAAACAGAAGTAGTAGAAAATCGGAAGCGTAAGCGCGCAGAGTGGCCTTTATAAGATTCTCTGCGCGTTCTAGTCCAGGACCCCGCATGTCCACAATGCAGATGGAAGTTGTCTGTCCGTTGCCTTCGCCCTCCGGGTGGGGGATAATCAGCATGGCTGCGCTTTACGCGCGTCAATTTCTATCGCGTGAACCTTCCCAACTCCATCACGCTCACCCGGATCGCAAGCATCCCGCTGCTCATTTGGATTCTCTCCAGTTCGCGCTTTTCCAGCGAACACGGGGAGAAGGAACTGCTCGCCTCTACCGTGTTCATTTTGGCCTCGATTACGGATGGCATCGATGGCTATCTGGCGCGCAAACGGGGACAGATCACGACCATGGGTATGCTGCTCGACCCGCTGGCTGACAAGCTTTTGATCGCCGCTGCCTTCGTCACGCTGGTGCAGTTCAATCCGGCTATGGTGCCCGCCTGGATGGCGGTGATCATCATTGGACGCGAATTTCTAGTGAGCGGTTTGCGATCGATTGCGGCGTCGGAAGGGTTCACCATCGAGGCCAGCGAACTGGGCAAGTTCAAGATGTTTGTGCAGATCGTTTCCGTGGTAGCCGTAATTCTCGCCCACCGCTGGCGCGAGTGGCACCTGTTCAGCTTCTACATCCTGCCTGTCTATTGGATCGCACTGCTCGCCGTGTGGTACATGGTTCTGTTGTCGCTTGTGTCTGCTGGTGATTACTTTATCGCCTTCTGGTCGAAGATCGACCGCCAGTCCGAGAAACGCCGCAGGCGGTCGTTCGTCCTTTCCCGGCGCAGGAAGCGCGATGTCCAGGCTGTAAAAACCTGACGGCGAGCGGGGGCCGCGAGCCATGTCCTCACCTCCAGAATTCTCTCCGGACCAGCGTCAGACCCTGCTGCGCATCGCTCACGAATCGATCCTCTCGGCTTTCACCAATCGGCTTGCTCCGCTGCAGCCCTTAGCTAGTCTTTCTGAACCTCGCGGGGTCTTCACTACCCTTTATCTTCATGGGAACCTTCGGGGATGCGTTGGCTATGCCCTGCCGATCGTGCCGCTTTATCAGGCAGTGGGAGAGACCGCGCGCGCGGCTGCTTTCGATGACTCCCGCTTCAATCCAGTAACCATGCAGGAAGCGACCGAGTTGGAGGTGTCCCTTAGCGTACTTTCTCGCGTATCGCCGATTCAGCCCGAGCAGGTAGAAGTTGGCCTCCACGGCTTGGTGGTGTCGCTGGGCATGCATCGGGGGTTGCTGCTGCCGCAGGTCCCTTTGGAGTGCGGCTGGGACCGCGAAACCTTCCTCGGCCAGACTTGCCGCAAAGCTGGTCTCCCCTCGGACGCTTGGCGCAACGGGGCCATTCTCGAAGCCTTTACGGCTGAGATCTTCGGCGACAACGGAATCCGATCCTGGTAGCGGCACTGCATTGCAATTCGCATCTCACTTTGAAGCACACTGGTTTACACTGACGTAATTTGGCGCGTCTCGTGCAGTAAAGTATGTTCGTGGGGACGCTCTCTTCGGGGGACTCTGTGGAATTAGCCGTTTTAATTGCCGCGCTGGTGCTGATTGGATCGATGATTCCAGGGAATTCGCAAATTATCTACTACCGGTAAATCGGCGCGACCGTCAACCTTTCGCCGCCAACCATTGAATCTTCTCAGACACTCCGCCACACTTTCTTGCTTATTCTTTGTTGCTTCAAAGAAAAACGGGGAAGATTTCTCTCCCCCGTTCAACCTCGAAAACTGCAGGTTTTGCTACTGCTGCTCGTCCAGTTCGACTGCGTCGCCAGGATGTACATCTTCCAGCGCGAAAACGATCATACCGGTGGACGTAGTTGGCGTGACACTGAGAATGACAACCTCGCCTAGAGCTCGCCGAGGAAGGTCAGCCACGTGGATGTTCGGACCCTTCGTTCGCGTAAACAACTTGGCTTCGAACGTCGGCAGATTCCGCTGCGTGTCTTCGGAAGTGGAGGCCTTGAACGAATGCGAGTCCACGGGATCTTTCAAATCAAGGGTATAAGGCCGGACCGCCTTGAAGTAATCGCCGATTTTCACGCCTTGATTCGACCCAAAGTTCATATAAACCTTCGCGCTTGTGCCCAGGGTCCCATCGAAGTCTTTCCCCAGCAGAATCCGTCCCATCAGTTTTCCGTTGGAGGGCGCGAACCGGTCGAAATGGATCGGTGCGTGGAACGCGATGGGTGGTTTTTCCACGAACGGTATGGCGATGTCGCCAGGATTGATCGGGTCGCAGCTGAATTGCACTTCGGCAACCGCGCTGCGGCTGCGAGTATCGAGCACTTTCACACGGCCAACCTCGGCATATGGCTGACCCTTTGAGGCGATCATCCGCCGCTGGCCGGCAAAGAACTCGTATTCGTTGACGTCGCGGAGTTCTCGCAGAATCGTATATTCTTGCCCCTGCTGGTAGCCGGAGCCTGCCAGATAAACGATTTCCCCGTTGGTAAACTTGGTTGTGTTAGGGGTTTGCAGGCCGCCGTCGACGTAGTTCACATTGGGAACCCGTTGGGGGCTGATAAACCCGGCACAATATATGTCCGCAGCCGTGGGCGTCTGGAAACGCGCCATCGGGAGGTTGGAGGTAGTGGCGACGATGCCAGAAGCATCCGCCGAGCCAGCCTGTTGGGCTACTGCGGCGGTCGCCAGCAGCAGCAATAACAATCCTGTTTTCTTCATGTTACCTCCGAGTCGAGAGCGCTACATCGAACGGCGTTCCCAACCTATCTCTCTCTGAAGACAAGGGTTACAGCCGGAAGGTAACAAGTGCGGGGGGTGGGGTCAAGGTTACGAGGGTGTCAGGCACCCTGCTTCCCAAAAGTGTCTGCAAGGTGGCTTGTTAATCCCTTGTTGCAACTATGCTTACGCCCCTGTAATATCGCGCCGTTCCAGACGAAATGCCTTTGGCCCTTTCCTACAGCATCGTGCCACGCTCTGTACCGCTACGGTTAGCTAAAGTCTGCCTTGCGCTTGCCAGCGACAATGCGGACGATATGCTCAGTACCGCGGAAGCCATGGCCCGTGACAACCCTTTTCTCGAGTTCCGGTTGGATTACCTGAAGCAGTCGGCATCGGCCCTACCCAAGATCCGTCGCTTTCTTGATACACATCAGTATGTTACAGCGATCGGAACCTGCCGCCGCGCAGACAACGGCGGCCACTTCAAGGGCTCCTTGGCCGCTCAACTGGAAATTCTTGGTAAGGCTGCCGCTGCCGGATGTCAACTGCTCGATCTGGAACTGGAAAGCGCAATGAAATGCAAGCCGGATGCTGTGGCTGGCTTACGTAAGCGCGCCGGATTAATTCTCTCCTTCCACGATTTTCGGGCCACTCGCGGACTAGAAAAAACGCTGGAGAAGATGCTCGCCATCCCGGCGGACTACTACAAGATCGTAACCACCGCGACCACTCTTGCAGACAACGTGACGATGATGAAATTCCTCCAGGCACAAAGTGATAAGCACGCGCTGGTCGGCTTGTGCATGGGGGAGCAGGGCATCATCAGCCGCGTGCTTGGAGTCCGAGCGGGGAGCGTATTTACATTCGCGGCCGTCAGCGCCGATCAGAAAACAGCGCCGGGTCAAGTCAGTGCGCAGCAACTGCGCAGCATTTACCGGATTGAGCAAGTCGACGTAGCTACTCGTGTTTATGGCGTCGCAGGCGACCCCGTCGGGCATTCGCTTTCGCCCGTCATCATGAACACCGCTCTACGGCGCGAAAACGTCAATGGTGTGTATCTCGCCCTGCACGCCAAAACACTGGCGGATCTGCTCTTCTGCGTGCGTGAGATTCCGCTCCACGGCTTGAGCATCACCATGCCGTACAAACAAGCCATCCTGGAGCATCTCGATAACACCGACGCGCATACCAGCAAAATCGGGGCTTGCAACACCGTGGTCCGGGGGCAAGACGGCAAACTTTACGGTTTTAACACTGACACTGCGGGGGTGGTTCGTCCACTCGAGCAACGGATAACGATCGAAGGATCGAAGGTCCTGGTGCTGGGCGCCGGTGGAGCAGCACGGGCGGCAGTGTTTGGATTAAAAGAGCGTGGAGCCGACGTCTGGATTCTCAACCGCAGTGCCGCCCCGGCTCAAAAGCTGGCCCGACAAGCCAAAGCTCACAGCATCAAGCGGCCTGACTTGCGCAAGATGGCGTTTGACGTAATTATTAACGCCACGCCCGTCGGTATGACAAGTGCCGAGAGCCCATTGAAAGAGAATGAGATCCAGGCGAAAGTTGTGTTCGACATGGTTTACGATCCGGTCGAAACTCCACTACTCAAAATTGCCCGGGCAAAGGGACTCGCGGTCATACCCGGAGTGGAGATGTTCGTTCATCAGGCGGCGCGCCAGTTCGAAATTTGGACAGGTAAGCCGGCGCCCGCTGACGATATGCTGCGGGCTGTTACGATAGCTCTTCAGGAGCGAGCCAGCGCAAGAAAATAGGGACGGCATTTGTAGCGAGCACTTAGCACGGAGAGGCTTAGCTAATGCCGAAAGCTCATTCTAGGATTTCATATTCTGCTAATCGCAACTTGAGACCCTTGAATGAAAATTCTTGATGCAATCTTCGCCACGAAGGTTGCAAAATTCTGTTCCCTCCTATAAAATCGATTCATGAGCGCGATTTGGCTCATCTCGTCGTAGAACAATCACTTTCTTCCAGGTAGGAAACGCACAGCCCTAAGCTCAAAAAATCTAAAGGGGTGCCCAGAACCCCGGTGCAATTCGGAGAGAATGCATGGCGTGGTACGCGTACTGCCTCACGGAACACCCGACCCTTGCCAACGGTGTTCGAGCCCGTCGTCCTTATGTCATCGAAGGAATCCAAGGGGTAGCCGGTGCCGCAGTCATGAGTTACCCGAGCGGGGAATTCGCGGTCATTGTCAGCGAATTTGACCGAGCCACCACCAAACTCGAGGAAAAGTCCGTACTCGAGCATGCCCGGGTCGTAGCCATGAGCTTCCGAACTGCAACCGTTTTGCCTTTCCGTTTCGGAACGATCTTCGATACCGAAGATGCCATCCGTCAGGCGGTGCGATCCAACCGCCGCACGTTCTGCGAAAGCGTCGCCCGGCTGCGCGGCAAATCCGAAATGCGGATCAAACTCGTCCTCCGCGACGGGTCGCAGCGCAATAACCTGGAAGAGATTGTGCTCCCGGATACCGTGGGCCGTGAGTATCTGGCTAAACTGCGCGAGAAAGCTTCGCGAGACCGCGAGCGGCAGACCAAAGCCCGGGCGCTTTCCGTCCAGGTTCACAAGCTTTTCAACCCACTCGAAGAAGAAGTCAGCTGCAAAAAGGTGAATGCGGACGGCATGCTGCTCGATATTGCGCACCTGATCGATACCAAGTCCATCGAGAAGTACCAGAACCGCTATAACACTGCCGCCAAGCAGCTCAAGAACTGCCAGATTGTCGTGACCGGTCCGTGGCCGCCATATCACTTTCTGCCGGAAAAACTCAGGACAGTCGCAGGCAATAGCTGACGCAATTCAGTCAGTTTCAACGGAGCCCCCGTTTGAAGGGGGCTTTTGCTTTCTGAGGAAAGTAGCCGCCTGCATCCAATGTGCAGCTTTGTGCATTAGGCAAATCGGAGAGGTGGCGAGCCATAGGCCAAGCGCACCCGGCGACGAACATTAAGCAATTTATTTTCAATGGTTTCCCGAAATGGAATCTATCGCAGCATGGCATTACTGTTTTGGTTCAGCAAATGCACATTCACAAACCAAGCGAAGAGGCCGCAACCACTTTGATCCACGTCACTTTCTTCAACGCTCTCGACATCTCTCGTTGCCGTTGCTGGACGTCCCCCAAACGGCGTCCCACTAGTCATTACTGACTTCCTGCCCATTTTGCCTCTTTGAAAAGGGTGGCCCCTAAAGGGGCCGCTTTTTTTGTGCGGCTGAAAGACCGTTCGATTCAGACAGAATCTGTTTCTCGACGTCATCTTCTGATCTCCCACAAGTCGCGAATGATCCTGTATTCTCGATTGCACTTTATGAGAAGAACGCTTCCGACCGCCGTTTTGTTTGCTTGCCTCAGCGCTGCGTCCTGGACGCAGCCCCGCCCTGCCACGACTTTGGTTGCTCCATCCCCGCTTTCCAAGGAATTGATCCAGCAGTTGGAGTCTGTCCGCGAGGCGGCTCTCAACAGTGACTATGCGTGGCGGCAACTTGCTCACCTGACGGAGAACATTGGCCCTCGCCCCGCCGGATCGCTTCAGGCGCAAGCGGCTTCGGAGTACGTGGCGGCCGAAATGCGCAAGCTCGGCCTCGACGTGCATCTCGAAGAGGCGCGTGTTTCACATTTTGTGCGCGGCGACGAAAAAGCCGAACTCGTGGAATTTCCCGGCCAGCCTGCCCAGGTCAATCAGAAGATCGTCCTCACTGCGCTGAGCGGCGGTACAGCAACTCCGCCCGAAGGTATCACCGCTGACGTTGTTGTCGTCCGCAGCTTCGACGAACTCACAGCGCTCGGCCGCGACAAAGTCGCCGGAAAGATCGTGCTTTTCAGCGTTCACTATGATGTCCGCAAAGCGCAGGCGGGTTCCGCTTTCGACGCCTATGGAGAAGCCGTCGTTTATCGCGGGAACGGAGGCAAGGCAGTAGCGGCATTGGGCGGAGCGGCGTCACTTGTCCGTTCGATTGGAGCAGCCGAATACAGGCTGCCTCATACAGGATTCAGCTACCCTGCTCCCATCCCTGCCGCCGCGCTCGCCGCCGAAGACGCTGACCTTATCGAACGTCTTGCGGCGCAAGGGCGCGTGCGAATGCATTTGACGCTCACCCCGCAGCACTTGCCGGACACTACTGGCTACAATGTTGTCGCCGACATCAAGGGAAGCGAGCATCCTGAGCAGATCGTCGTAGTCTCCGGCCATCTCGATTCATGGGATCTCGGACGCGGGGCGATCGATGACGGTGCCGGGGTTGTTATCTCGATGGCCACCGCCGAAATTCTCCAGCGTTTACATCTGCGCCCGCGCCGTACCCTTCGGGTCATTGCATGGATGGACGAAGAAAATGGCGGTGGCGGACATGACGCCTACGGAAAGTCGCATGCCTCCGAAATGCCGAATCACGTTGCTGCGATCGAAAGCGACGCCGGCGCCGGTCATCCTTTGGGTTTCTCCGCGAAGATGTCGCCCGCTGCGGCCGCCACACTAAGACCTATTCTCGAAGTTCTGCGACCTGTAGGTTCCACTGTCATGCGTCCCACCAATGTAAGTCCAGGATCTGACATCGAACCTCTAGTCGACGCCGGTGTTCCCGGGCTAGGCATCATCCAGGACGGCCGCAGGTATTTTGATTACCACCATACCGCCGCCGACACGCTCGACAAAGTTGATCCGCAAGAACTGCGCGAGAATGCCGCCGCCATGGCCGTTATGGGATACGCGCTCGCGGCCATGCCCGATCCGCTACCGCGATAGGTATTAGGCGCAACAGTCCCTTGACAAGGCTTATCTGAAAGGACTGGGAGACAACGTCGCTTGCGAATACAGTGGACACAGTGGTCGTCATTCTTTTCTGGTTTGCATTAATTGTGCTGTCCCTGTTTGAGCCCTCTGCGAATCTTGCGCGGAAGCGTTAGTGGCTACGGCCAACTCTCGGTTCTGCCTGAGAATTGGAAGCGCTGGATTCTCGGCGAAAAGCCCAACCCACAGCCTGTTGCAGTCGGTCCGACAGCGTACCTCCTCGAGTTGACGGCCTTCTCCCTCGCGCTTACCATATTCGTTTGGCTTAATGAGAAATCAGGGCTCTGAGAGCGGCAATCATGGATAAGAAGAAGTTAGAACACTTTAGAAAAGCGCTGGAAACGCGGCAGAAGGAACTGCGTCACATGGTGACCCGCAACCAGCAGGACGGCCGCAGCGCCGACGACGAAGCCACGCAGGACGTCGCCGATCGCGCCGCCAGTTCGTACAACAAAGAATTTCTCTTCAGCCAGAGCAACAACGACCGCCAATTGCTTTTGATGGTAGACGGCGCTCTGGCCCGTCTGCGCGAAGGCAGCTTCGGCGAATGTGTCTCATGCGGCAAAGAGATTAATGCCAAGCGGCTCGAAGCCGTTCCCTGGACTCGCCACTGTATCGAGTGCCAGGAAAAAGCCGAGCAAGGCCTCCTGGAAACAACTCACTGATGTGCAGGGCGGACTCTCCGGTCCGCCGCCATTGTCGCGGCGCTTGTTGTTGCTGCTGGCGTTTGGTTTGTTCTGCCACGCAACTATCCTCGCCATCCGGGGTTTGCATTCCCGGATGCCATTCGTCTGATAGCCAATCATTGAAGGAGAAAGAATTCATGTTGAAATTCAAAATGCTTCCGGTAGCCGTGCTGCTCGCTGGTTTTGGCGCGTTCGCCCAGGACTCCACCCAAACGCCTCCTGCGACAAATGCAGATCCGCCGGCCACCACGGCTCCGAAGCACATGCATGGCGACCAAGCCGAACACAGGCTAAAAAGACTCAGCAAAAAGCTTGACCTCACCGACGATCAGAAAGAGAAAATGAGGCCGATTCTCGAAGACGAGTCAAGCCAGATGAAGGCCCTGGAAGGCGACAGCAGCCTGACTTCCCAGCAAAAACACAAAAAGACGCGAGAGATCCGCATGGCCTCAAAATCGCAGATGAGTGCGATCCTGACTCCGGAGCAGAAGCAAAAGATTCAGCAAGGACGAACGCACGGTGAAGGACATCACCGGATGAATCATGCTCACGCGGCCCCCGGAACCACAAACTCCAGTTCGACTGAGCAACAGCAATAAACGCAGATTTCCCTTGCGTCCTTTGCGCCTCAGTGACCTTTGCAGAAAAAGGCCGCTTGAGGCCCGCAGAGTCGCAAGGGCGCGACTCGCCCCGCTTTTGACGCTCGCAAAACCAGCCTGCTAAACTAAACGATTGTCACCCCACTCTTAAACGAAGAAGGAAGCTTGTGCGCGCAGAAACCCGTCATCAACTGAAAGAAGACCGCTTCAGCAAGGCCACATTCCATGCCGCGGAGCAGACCGTTCACTGGACGGTTGAGCATCAGTCCACCCTGCTTATCGCGGGCATTGTCGTGGCCGTGGTAGCGCTAATCGGTTTTGGCGGCTGGTACTACATGAACACGCAGGACGAGAAGGCCAGCATCGAACTGGGTGCCGCGACGCGAGTGATGGAGGAGCAGGTGCGCCCTGCCGGAGTGCCCGCGCAGCCTGGCTTTCCGAGCTTCGCATCCGACCAGGAGCGCGCTACTGAAGCGCGCAAGAAATACCAAGCGATCGTCGACCGCTATCCCCACACCCGTACCGCCGACATGGCGCGCTATTTCGTCGGGCTGAACTCATCGCAACTCGGCGACAATGCGGCCGCAGAGCGCAATTTGCAAGAAGTGGCGAAATCTTCCAACAAAGATCTGGCCGCTCTGGCAAAGTTTGCGCTCGCTTCAGTCTTTCGGTCCGAGAACAAAGACCCGCAGGCAACCGACATTTACAAGCAACTGATCGACAAGCCGACAACCACGGTGAACAAGATCACCGTGCAGCTGGAACTGGCACAGTTCTACGAAAGCCGGCAAAAGCCTGACGAAGCCAAGCGTATTTACGATCAGGTCCAGAAGGAAAACCCGGCGACGGAAGCTGCATCGCTCGCTCAGCAGCGCGCCACCAAACTGAAATAGACACGCCCCCTATATCTCGTTAGCGCCGCGAGAGTCCCTCGCACTCG
>QIAJ01000099.1 GCA_003225495.1 Acidobacteriota bacterium | reverse complement strand
ATCGGTCGAGACCTTCCAGACAGATGGAGAACCATCTTGCGCCGAGAGAAAGACCACATCACTATCATCGCTACTCAGGACAGGACGTGTGACATCGCCCGGCACCATGAGCCGTGGCGAGCTACCATCCGCGTCCGCTTTCCACAGCCCCTTCTTGCCGGGCTCGACCGAGACATACAGAATCGTACGCCCGTTTCTTGTTGCTGTCGGAAACAGGCCCTTAGACACGATCTGTTCAGGAGCAGCACCGCCAGGGAATACCCGCCAAATCGACGGATAGCCTCCAGACGTGATCGTACAAAAGAGTCGGTCGCCCACCCACGCCACCGTATAGTTGTCTCCTTCGGTGAGAATCGCTGGTCGCACGACCTCAGACATGTTCGTCCCGTCGTTGTTGCCGACCCAATAGTTCTGTCGCATCTCGACGCGTTCCGTGACGAGGGCCGTGTGATCGGCGCTCAGGCTGATGCCCCTGTAGTGGTTCACGTCATTCGAAAGCTTCGACCGACGCCCTGCCGGATAAGACAGATGCCACAGCTGGACGGAAGTGCCGACCTCTGGCTGATTCACAACCAGCGAGCCGCTATCCAGCCACCCAAGGCCCTCCGTCGACGAGATATCTTCGACCGTGATCACGTGTTGCTCGGAACCCTTTTCGACGTCGACAAAGACGATCTGCATTGTGGATCCACCCACTTCGAAACCGGGAACGGCGATGACACGGCCGTCCGGAGACCACGCGGGACGCACGCTCGGCGCTTGCTCATCGACAAGCGACACAAATCTGAAGGGAGGTCGTCGTTGACGGAGCTCCCGTTGATCAGACCCGTCTGCGTTTGCTGTCATCAATGTGCTTCGCTTGTCTTTGGTATCCGAGACCACATAAGCCATCCGCTGTCCATCAGGTGACCATCCGATTGGACTCGTGACGTGTTCGATCAGTCGCCTTGGGGAACCACCGAGCAAGGAGACCCTCCACAACGAAACTGTCGTTGGCCATTGGCCGGCGACAAAATCGACGTACTGGCCATCCGGCGTTACCGTAGCGCCGACGATCCGGTCGAGACCAGGATCAGCTGCAACGATTTCGATGTCTTTCACGGTCGCGGTCTGACGAAGCCGTAAGCTGAAGGTATTGTCGACCCGCTGAACGTAGACCACGAACTTGCCGTCAGGCGAGATCGCCGGCGAATGTGCGTTGCCACGCGTTGTCAACGATATCGACGCTCCGATGATCCGAGCCGACTCTCCCGAACCAACCGATGTCGTGGTGGGTTCGCCAGCGCGACTCGTTGGTGGCAACACGGCCGTCTGTTCTGGATAGACTCTGCTCGCCAGCAGAAAAACGAGGACAAACGTAGCAAGCCCACCTGTGGCGGAAACTGAAATCGGATGCTCTTTGGCAAAAGGCAAGGGAATCGCGCCTTTCACCGAGGCGTCTGCCCCGAAGAAGAACGCTACAAAGCTCATGGAAAGCGCCAGGACGATGATCATCGCCGGCCGATTTTGCGTCGGCGGACCAAGACTCAAGAACATGAAGAACAGAAGAGCAGCTACAGCGAACACCGTTCCCGCGATGGGGAACCATCCACGAAAGAAAGGCGTCGGTTTCAAAACCTTCTTGGGCACGTATAGTCTCCTACCGCCTTGTTTTCCACGCGTTGCAAACTGGCTGTGCAGGGCGCTCTTCGCCGATACCGTATCGATAGTAGTCCCACCGCGACGAGAACGAGCGACGTCGGTTCGGGGACCGGCGTGAACGAGTCTGCCTTCCGCACTCGATCGTGCCGGTGTAGTTCGGCAGCCCGGCGACGAATGCATCGTCGCCGAGAAGCGTCAGGTTGTCCGGCAGCCGAGACCGGTGATGTCCTTGAAGAGATGCGTGCTGTTCGGAATCGCGCCGTTGTTCGCCATCATGATCTGACCGATCCTGAACGACGCACCTCGGCGAGGAACGGCCCGGCGTCGAGGATTGTAAAGAGCGATCGCGCCGGATCGACGCCGGCGAACGTCACCAGATCGAATGGCTCGAAGCTCGGAAGCGACGAGCTCTTGTCGAACATGCCGTCATAGCTGATCTGCCGGCCGTCGTCATTCACCTTGGTGACGATGATCCTGCCGACTTTTTCTTGATCGACGACGCCGAATTGGACCCGGCCATCGTTGTTCTCGTCCCGCATCGGCTCTTGATTGACGATGACCGCGCCATCCTTGTCCTTGGGCGTCAGGAAGGCGGTGCTGCCCTTCTGCATGTCTTTTGACGGTAATCGTGTCGGCGAGGGCCGATCCCGCGATGAGGGTCAGGGCCGAGGTCCACGCGAAAGTCCCGCACAGCGCGATGGCTTCATGACCGTTCTCCTTGTTATCACTCAAAATCGCAGCTATCACCTCAGAGTGGGCGTGAGACCGCCGATGATAGCTCAAGAGGACTGGCCTGATGAGCCAGATTTCTCCTCGGCGGGCGGCCCTGATGGGCTCGGCGCCGTGAACAATCACGCGACGCTGCGATGTGTAAACGGCTCAGTGATTCCGTCGCGTTGTCGCGTCAAGTCCTGATTCTTTGCGGTGAGCTCGACGGAGCGCGGTTTGCCTTTCGGCTGCGGCATGACGGTCTCGGTTCTCATCTGTACGTGCAATCGGGCGGCGCGGCTCGCCCGCACGCTCGACTACTTCGTGAACTTGAAGCCCGTCGGTTACACGGCCGATCTCGTCGTCGTCGACAATCGATCGACGGACGAAACGGCTCAGGCCGTGCGCGACGCCGCCTCGCGCGCGTCGATTCCGATCGCGTACGCCTACGAGCCGCAGCAGGGCAAGAGCTTCGCGCTCAACCACGGTCTGCGCCTCGCCACCGGCGACGTGCTCGCGCTGACCGACGATGACGTGACGCCCGCGCCCGAATGGCTCGATCGGATCGTCGACGCCTTTCGAGGGAGCGACATCACGTTCGTCGGCGGCAAGGTGCTGCCGCTCTGGGAAAAAGAGCCGACGGCCGATCTGCTGACGCGGCGAGGACAGGACATCTGGGGACCGCTGGCGCTGGTCGACTATGGCGACGCGCCATTCGACTACACGCTCGACGGCGCCGGACAGCGCCTGCCGGTCGGCGCGAACCTGGCGTTTCGACGCGCGATCGTCGAGCGGATTGGCGGCTGGCGTCCCGACCTCGGCAAAGTCGACAACACGCTGATCTCCGGCGAAGATCACGAAATCTTCCTGCGCCTCAAACGTGCCGATGCGTATCGCGGTGTGTATCGCCCCGACGTCGTCGTCTACCACGACGTGCCAGCGTCGCGGTTGACGCCGCGATATTTCCGCCGATGGTTCTTCGCGTGGGGACAGACCGCTGGCTTGATGCTCGATGATCTCTACGGGTTCGTGAATCGTGCCGACGTGCCGCACGTCGCCGGCGTGCCGCGCTTCCTCTATCGCCAGTTCGCCGCACAGATCCTGCAGTGGTGCCGCACGTGGACGATGCACGATCCTCTCGAGCGCTGGGTCGAACAGCTCTACACGATTCGATTCGTCGGATTGATCTGGGAGCGGTGGCAGCTGTGGCTGCGACAGCCGGCCCGGCGACTCTTCGAGAGGCGCGCCCTGACGGAAGCGACACCCGCGCCTTGAGAGACAAAACGCCACGACGGCAGCCCTAAAAAGGGCTGCGCTACGACTACCGCGCGACGACGGCACCGCTACGACGGCACCGCTACGACGGCACCGCTACGACGGCAGCCCTGAAAGGGCTGCGCTACGACTACCACTGCAGCGCTACGACCGCAGCGCGACGACTCCGCGCGACGACCGTAGGGCGCTAGCGTTTCGTTGCGGCGGGACGGGCGCGGACCATCTTGACCGCACCCGCGATCCGCTTCGTCCGCGTCTCGGATTTCTTCGCGCCCTCGATCGCCTCGACGTGCTCGCGCTGCTTGACGAAGTCCGCCGGCGGCGTGACCGTCCGCGGCTCGGTGTCGAGATCGAGCCGCACGTCGAGCGTCTCGCCGCCCTCGAGCCCGGCGGCTTCCCGATTGCTCTGGCGCAGCGGAATGCACGGCGGCCCGCCCATCGCGGCGATCGTGCTGCGATAGGTGTAGCCGTTCAGCGTGACCTTGACCGGCGCGCGGATCTTGCCGAAGACACTCACCGGATCGAACGTCAGCGGGATGAAGCAGATCGATCCGTTGCGATAGATCGTCGTCTTGAATGTCTTGCTGCTCACGCTGCTGCTCATGGTGCTGCTCGTTGAAGGCACTCAGTTGATGACGGCCAGCAATCGCTGCACGGCGGCCGCGACCTGCGGCCAGACGTCCGATCCCGGATCGATGAACACGAAGTGCGACGCGTCGGAGACCGACGTCTGCACCAGATCGCCGGCGCGTCTCGCCGCCGTTTCGTACGGTGCCGCCTGCGCGCCGAACATCCGGCCGGCGAACATCACCTGCTGAACGCCGAGCGGCAGCAGCTCGATCGGTGAGGCGTCATGATAGCGCGCCGCCCGATCCTCGGGGGAACCGCCGACCAGATCGGTGACGACCGGGCTGCCGCAGATCGGCTGCTGCAACGGAATCGTCGCCTTGAGATCCGGTGGGCCGTCGAGATCGACCACGCCCTTGAGGCGCAGCGGATTCTCCGTGTACAGCTCGCTCGTCGAAGCGAGCTTCGGCCGCGCCGCCAGCCACATCGCGAGATGTCCGCCCGCCGAGTGGCCGATTGCGACCACGCGCGTCAGATCGAGTTGATGCTCGGCGGCCATCGTGCGGAGAAAGTCGGTCGCGCTCGCGACGTCGCGGAAGGTGCCCGGCCAGCCGCCGCCGTCATTGCCGAGACGACGGTACTCGACGTTCCAGGTGGCGATGCCCTGCTCGGTCAGCGCCGCGGCGAGCGGGCGCATGTTGTCGAGCGCGACGGCGCGCTCGTCCATGTTGCCGATCTTGGCGAGCCAGCAGCCGCCGTGGACCACTACCGCCACCGGATGCGGCGCCGGCGTCGACGGCAGGCGCAGCTCGCCGAACTGCAGCGGATCGTTTCCGTAGGCGACGCGCAGCGCACCCGCCGGCACCGGCGCGTTCGCGAGATCGAGCGGTCCGCGATCCTGCGCAACGAGCGTCGCACCGACGAGTGTCGTGCCGACGAGCGTGACGACGACGAGCGCGTGGATCTTCATGCGTCCCTCCGCCCGAGCCAACCTGACAAAGCGCGCAGCGTTACAGTCGTAGCGCAGGCTTTCTAGGGCTGCCGTGTCCGCGTCAAGTGGGTCACTGCTGCAGCGCGAACGCGTACAACGTGTCGCCGGCGCCGACGACGATGTGCTGGCGGCCGTCGAGGAGATAGGTCTGCGGCCCGTTGCTGGTGTTGGTGCCGAGACCG
>QIAJ01000098.1 GCA_003225495.1 Acidobacteriota bacterium | reverse complement strand
GCATGCCTGAACGGTAAGCATGGGCCTCCGCGCCCAACACCGTTCCGCGGAAGTTTCCCACTCCATAGGGCAGTGAGGCCGTGAGGTTCGCTGAGCGGCCGAAAAAGCTCAGAGAGTGAAATAAGCTCAGGACCGGCGTATTGACTTTCGCTGTCGCGTCGATAATCGGGGACGACCCATCGAAGATAAGGTTGCCCGTCGAGAAGGAGTAGGCCAAGGTGACAGCCTTGGTGTGAATGGGGGTGATGATGTAGGCCCTTGGGGCAAGGTCCTGAGCCCAGCTCGAAGCGGCGAGGACCACGAAAGAAAGAAGACGCGCGCACCATAGCCTCGAGAATTGCATTGTCCTGAGTTTGGACACCGCTCTTGGCAGCCAGACTGAAGGCAGGCACGGAATAATCTCATTAGTTGCCTAACTACCAGCCTATCCAGTAAACACCGATTGTGTTTTCAAAAACGACGGCGCGCAAGACTGTCCTCTTTCACGGGTGACCTGTTGGTACCTCGCCTAGACCGCTGAGCGGAACCGTTCAGCCAAGTCCAACGATTTACTGCCACTGCAATTAATTCCCATGGCTAGGATGCATCCTTTAGGCTTCGATACCGGCGTATCAGCCCGTTAGTCGAGCTGTCATGTGCAAGCTGTGGCTCTTCCATAGCCTCAAGCTCGGGGATGATTTGCCCGGCCAGGGCCTCTCCGAGCTCGACACCCCACTGGTCGAATGAGTTAATGTTCCAAGTGACCCCCTGTGTAAATACAGAGTGTTCGTATAGGGCGACGAGCTGGCCTAACGTCTCCGGCGTGAGTCGCTCCGCAAAAATCATGTTTGATGGCTGATTGCCCTCGAAGACCCGATGTGGTGTCAGCCAGTCCGCTATACCCTCTGCTTTGACCTCCTCCGTGGTCTTGCCGAAGGCCAGTGCCTCTGCTTGGGCAAAGGCATTCCCCACAAGCATGTCGTGATGTCGCCCAAGCGAATTCAGAGACCTCCCGAACACGATAAAGTCGCAAGGGACAAGCCTTGTTCCTTGATGAAGTAATTGATAGAAGGAGTGCTGGCAGTTTGTACCAGGCTCTCCCCAATAAATCGGGCTGGTTGATTGTGTGACTTCTGTCCCTATGGCGGTAACGTGCTTGCCGTTGCTTTCCATGGTCAGCTGCTGCAAATACGCCGGGAATCTGTGGAGATACTGCTCGTATGGCAAGACAGCCACCGTTTGCGCGCCGAAGAGGTTGTTGTACCAGACCGTTAGCAGTCCCATAAGGACTGGCATGTTCCGTTCGAAAGGAGTCGATAGAAAGTGCATGTCCATCTGATGGAGCCCATCCAATAGAGCAAGGAAATTTCTTGGGCCGATGTCGAGCATGGTGGACAGGCCAATTGCGGAACCTAGGGAATAGCGCCCGCCCACCCACTCCCAGAATTCGAACATGTTCCTGGTATCGATACCGAACTGCGCCACGTCGGCCGCATTCATCGATATGGCGACAAAATGGTTTGCCACTGATTTCTCATCTCCATTCAAACCAGCGAGCAACCAAGAACGAGCGGTGCGGGCATTCGTCATCGTCTCCGACGCGGTGAAGGTCTTCGACGAGACAATAAAGAGCGTTTCGGCTGGATCGCAATCCCGGACGGCCTCGACAAAAGCGGTGCCATCGACGTTAGATACAAACTGAAAGGTCATCGAACGGTCGCTGTAATGTCGCAGTGCTTCATGGGCCATGACCGGACCAAGGTCCGAACCGCCGATGCCGATGTTAATCACATGGCGAATACGTTTGCCCGTGCACCCCTTCCAATCGCCGCTGCGGACACGGTTGCAGAAATGACTCATCCTCTCGAGTACAGTGTGGACCTGAGGAACCACGTTCACACCATCAACGAAGATGGAAGCACCCCGTGGAGCGCGCAGCGCCACGTGCAGTACCGCACGCTTTTCCGTGGTGTTGATCTTCTCGCCTCGGAACATGGCATCGATCCGCGCCTGCAGGCCGGACTCTTCTGCCAGCTGAATCAGTAGCTTGAGCGTTTGATCCGTGATTCTATTCTTCGAGTAGTCAAGGTGGATACCCGCCCCATGAGCCACCATCCGTTCGCCACGCGTGGGATCATCGGCAAACAGGTTCCGAAGGTGAAGTTCACGAACTCTCCGGTAGTGGGCCTCCAGCGCCTTCCATGCCGTGCGTTTCGCCGGCGCGAATTTGGTGATGACTTGTATGTCCGTTGCCATACGGCTTCCCCCTTCGCCGCCCGTGGTTGTCCTGACCCCTTTGTCCTGCTCGGGATCGAGACTTATTTTTCCAGTTATTGCCTAGCAAGTTCATGCGATCATCGCCGCGAAAGTTGAGGATCCCAGAATGCCGGACCGCAACCCAGTCACTTGTCGCGAACGCCTCGGCCGCTTATCGGTAGACCGTTGCCGATACACGGGTAGCCCCGCGCTGACACCACGGCTGGACGCAAAAGTTTCTTGTTTAAGCAGCCTTCATTTTCACTGCAACGATTCCTGGTGGCGTAAGTCGACCCCAAACCACGGCAATGACCACCATGACAATCGTCTGGAACAATGCATAAATAGTTGCCGAAGTAATTGCCGCTGTGCCTGGAAAACTGCTGGTGACGATAACCAGGCTGACACCAACGTTCCGGACGGACGTCGTTATGACCAAACCCTTTTGTTCGTCGCTCGTCTGCCTGCTCACTAATGCACCGGCAACCATCGTGGCGGTTAGGAGAGACAGCATGCCGACATAACTGATCAAGCGGATTTCTGCCAAGACACGAAACTGAGCGAAAAGAATTACGGCCAGCATTAACAGATTGAGCGATGTACTAAGCACTCCCGCTGGTCCTCTTAGCCTGTCAGCCAGGGTGGGGTGCCGATGACGCAGCAGGAGTCCCACACACAAAGGCAACAGCTGCGCCCCGAGGAGGGTACCTACCATCTTGACCACACTGATTTTCAGCGGGGCGTCTCCAGCCACTAGGGGAAGCAGGAATTGGAGAAGCAGGGGCGCAATGATTGCCGAGGAGCCCGCCAGGATGACCATTAATCCTACGGATGCCGGCACATTTCCCTTGGCGATAGCCGTCAGAGGTGGCCCGTAGGGGGCTCCCGGACAAACCGCAGCGACGAGAAAGCCGGCGGCGACCATGGGATTGGCGTGAAACAGCAGCAACAAACCAACGGCGGCCGCGGGGACGAGAATATAGTTTGCCAGCATGGCGCGCGCGACCAGGCTCCAGTTACTAGCCACGCGCAAGACATCGGACCAGATTACACCCAGCCCGATGGTCACCATCATTTCGATGAGCGTGATCGCCGCGAGTATGTTGATAAGCCGGTCGACGGTCATCGATTTCCCCTGCACCCAATTCCAATATCAGACTGCCTGACCGATCCCCTCCGCGCGCACTGGCCATCTCCTCAACAATCCGTCCGCCGGGGCCTGCGCCTCGCGGTGCCGCTCATTGCAGAACTGTAGCCCATCCACGACAACCCCTAAATGAACGATTTGAGGATAGAGACACAAATGTCCTTAAGTAATTCGTGAGGGCCGTGCGCCCGGATGTTTGGCCACGGCGCAAGTTCGCTCATTTCGGCAACACCCGAAGGGTAGGAGTAGCACGAAGCGGACGCTACTGACAGTACTGACAGTTCTTCAGCTAGGTTCGTGGAATAACAAGGTAGACACATTTTGGAAACGCCATGTTGACGAGCCTTACACCGGCTAGGTGTGAATTTGGAATTTCCCATCCGTGGTCCGACATGGCTTAGGTCTGCAATCTTTCCCGAGTGGTTCTGTAACTTCTCGCAGTTCTGCTAATTGATGGACTCCTCTAGATGTTGATGTGTACCGATACGACGACGATGTTGCACACTCGCGAAACCTTGAATGTTGCTGGTTTACCGATCCGCCGGACAACACGGCGATCACTCATGGGTGGGCTCCGGAAACCTTGTCTTCTGGTCTTCTTGTCATTGGGGACCGGTATGTGTCAGGAAAGCCCTACGGCACGACCGGCCCTCTCGATGCCCTGGCACCTACAGGGTTGCATAAGTGCCTTGCGTGTCCCCCAAACGACCTCTGCCCCGCTGACCGCGGCGTCTAGCCGGGCGAATTGCACCGAACTAGCTCGGCTCCTGCCATCCTTCCCGCGCAACACCATTAGGGAGTCCAGCAGTGCCGACACTCGGTCGGACGAAACGGCAGTCTCCCTACTCTCCCCACGCTCAAGCCTGCCCTTTATTGAGAACAAGAAATCTACAGTAGAGTGGAAACCGCTGATGTACGAATCCTCCTTGTATCTTGGCGTGATGCATTCCTTCCGCTTCGCTACCGAGCCTTCTACACGCACAGCCATGGGCAATCAGCCTTTTGGCTACTTTGCTGCTCTGGGAGCCATGCACGGATGGTCCGACGGTGACGGATACTATGAAAACTACCTTGGCCATCCGATCCAAGGTGCTGTCTCAGACTACTTGTGGATTCATAACGACCTTCGTTACCGCAACGTCGAGTTCGGCAAAAGCCGCGACTACTGGATGAGCCGCTTGCGCGCCTATGCCTATTCCTGGGCGTTTAGCGAGCAGTTCGAGATCGGATTGTTCAGCGAAGCGTCGCTCGGACAGATCCAGAAGTACTGCTGTGCTTACGGCTTTGTCGACCACGTCGTTACGCCGAACTTCGGTATGGTTTGGCTCATCGGCGGAGACATTATCGATCGCTATGTCACCCGTCCTCTCGAGAATCGCACCAGGAGTGTCACCGCTCGAAGCGTCCTCCGTAGTGCTATCATCCTCCCCAGAGCTTTGCCAACATTCTCATGCTGCGATACCCGTGGCATCGCGAGAACCGGCCCGACCATGACGGGGAACTCTACGTGCGGGCAGACTCGCCCACCGCTGGCAAATTCATGCTCCCTCTCATTCCGAAATTCGAACTGACGGCCGCCATGCCTTCGTATTCGCGAATGGGGCCCCACTCGTGTCTAGGCGGCAGCGGTGTCGCCGGCTTCCGCCTTAGCGACTTCTGGCAGTGGACCCTCGAGGTCGGCGGTTGCACGCTTGGCAATAGCCTGCCAAAGGATTGGAGTGGTGATTCCTTGACTTTTCACACTGGCCCACAGTGGATCATGCACAACTCCAGCCGTTGGAGTCCCCATGCTCATTTCCGCGTCGGTGGTCAGAAAATCACCGAGCAGTACTGCGCCGCTCCTGACAAATTTCCGGGAGGGCTGATGTTTGGCACACCCTGCAAGAGCGAGCCCACCCTTCGTGCCCAGCACTACGAGAGCACCGGCTTTTCGATTTCCACCGGCGGTGGCTTGGACGTCAAAGTGAACAACGCTATCGCGATCCGCGTCGCCAACCTCGACTACATGTACTCATGGCTGCATCCCGTCGCCGGGACTGAATACAACCACGGGGTGCGCTTCACGACCGGCCTCGTTCTGCGAATCGGAACTTGGTAGCGGAGAGCGTTGGGAGTGTCGGTTACATCCGTTATATCTACCGTCACGATTTGAGCGCTTTGTCATAGCAACGCGAAAATCCGAATCAAAAGTTGAACCCGAGGGAGAGAACAACTGTTGGGTCGGTCCAGCCGGCATTGAATATGTAGGTTGTGAAGTCGACTTTCTTGTGGGAGAAGCCAACGAACAAACCACGCTGGATGTCAAGGTCAGTGTGGTAGGCCTTCGTCCGCTGCGCTACGAGGCCACCGCGACACCAGTCTCGCGGCGAGTAGGCCAGTTCCAGCCAGCTGTAGAAAAAGCTACCCCTGTAGTCTTTTGTGTCGAACACATATTCACCTTCGGTCGAGAGTTCAATCCTCTTCCAACTGAGCGAGGCCAGATATCCAGGCGCAAGTCCGGTCGTGGTCCCAAAGACGCCCCCGATCATAGGAGTAGCTTCGAAGACCAGTTTTTCACCAGCACTAAAGTTGTAACCAAGCCACAACGAGGCAGTCTCCTTGTCCTCATAGTTGTAGCGCGCTCCAAAGTGAAGCCATCCGCGATCTGCCGAGAACGTCGGAGAGGCATAGGACCGGTCGTGCGGAACGATATAGCCGGAAATATTGAAGGAGAGCGACCACTGGTCAGTGGAGGAATCGGGCAAATTGCTCGACGGGCTGCCTGCAGTCGTTTGAGCCGCGACTTGACTCACGGCGAGAAGAGCCACAACGAAAATCGCCGGAGGTCGCGTGGCCGTCATCCTCCGAGAGAGATCGTGATTCCGACCAGTGTGCCGCCCATGATCACCATCGCAAAGCCCATTCCCCAGGGGCGATGCCCAGCGTAGTGTCCAAACCGATAACCCACCAGAAACAGCAGCGCGACCGCAACCGCGTTCGAGATGCGCAAGGCCACCCTCGGATGGTTAACGAAAGTGAACGGGAGCACCACAGGAAGTGTTGACACAAACACGATTAAGAACACACCAAGAGCAGCCAGCCACTGATTCCGGCCGAGCCTTGGGCGCGCGGGCGGCTCGGGCAGTTGATTCAACTTCTGTCGAATCTCTTCTAACTCCGCTGGCGACAATACAGAGGCTACTCGCGCCGGCAAAGCATCGGCAATCACACGGTGTGCGGCACTGGTGTCTAACAGCGTCCGCACCGCTTTCAGTTGAAGGATGCCGCGCCCCTGGGCGCTAAAGCTGCCCATAAGATAGAAGACCGCATCAATGATTCCCCACGCCAAGTTGCAACCAAGTGCTCCGATCAGCATGGTGCGAACTTCGTCCCGGCCTGCCTCAGCGACACTGAGTGAACACGTGAAGGTGAGAACCATAATCAATCCGAACAAGACTTCAGAGATTCTCTCCATCGGGTCGAGTAGGCGTTCGGACGGGTTGGTTAGGCTTTCAAACATGGTGGTCAGGCATTTTCTACTGCTGTTGCCACCCACCCCCTAACGCGTTGTAAAGTTGCACCAGGGCTAGTCGTTCATTGAGTTGGGCCTGCGCCAGGGTGAGTTGGGCGTCGAAGTACCGTGTGTCGCTGTCCAGGACTTCAAGGTAACTCGTGACACCCCCCTGGTAGCGAACGCCCGAGAGCCTGCTGGCATCCTGTGCTGCGATCGTGACGAATTGCTGCTGGGCGCGGAATTCCTGGTTCTTACGGTAAGCGACCAGTGAGTCCGAGACCTCACGGAAAGCCTGTTGAATGGACTGCTGATAGAGGAGGACCGCTTCCTGCTGTTGCGCTTCCGTCAACCTTACGTTGGAGCGGATGCGCCCGCCTGTGAAAATAGGTTGTAATAGCTGGCCACCAAAACTCCAAAAGCCCGCTGGCCCGCTGAACAGACTTGTGAGCGCCGAACTCTGGTAGCCTCCTGTTGCGGTCAGCGTGATCTCCGGAAAATAGGCTGCCTTCGCTACGCCAATTCTGGCATTGGCCGCGATCAATTGTTGCTCGACTGACTGAATATCCGGGCGCCTGGCCAGCAGAGATGAAGGCAGTCCTGCGGGAACGACCGGCAGGATCGCATTTTCCACCAATGGTTTGCCCCGGGTTACTGGGCCAGGATTCCTGCCCAGCAGGATACTGATCAGGTTCTCCTGCTGCTCGGTTCGCCGTTCCAGATCGGGGATGCTGGCCGCTGCTGTGTAAACGAGTTGCTCGGATTGGCGTACGTCGAGCAGGGAAGTGGCCCCCCCCTTGGCACGGATCTCCGTTAAGCGTAGCGAATCCCTTCGCGAACCCAATGTGCGCCGGGAGATCTCCATCTCCGCATCCAGTTCAAGTAACTGAAAATATGCGGAAGCCACATTGCTGACGAGACTGGAAAGCACGGCGTTCCGTCCCCATTCCGTCGATAGCAGATTTGCCCGCGCTGCCTCGGTTGCGCGGCGGAACTTGCCCCAAAAATCCAACTCCCAGAATAGGGAGAGGTTGACCTGGTTGGAACTGGACTCAACGGCCGGAAGATTTTTTGTCCGAGGAAAGCTCTGACTGCTGGCGGAAGCTCCTCCGGTAATTGTCGGGAACTGATCCGCACGCGTGATACCCAGCACGGCCTGTGCCTGGAGCACGCGCGCTGCGGCAATCCGCACGTCATAATTCTGCGAAAGCGCTTCCCGGATCAGTGCTTGTAATTGTTCGTCTTGGAAGACGGTCCACCACTTCTCATCTCCAATCGAAGCAATAGTTTGCTGCCCGCTATCCGGTGCAAGGCCGCGGTAGCCACCCGGAACCGTTACCGGAGGTCGCTTGTAGTTTGGGCCGACGGCGCACCCAGTCAGCATCAGCAACGCGATTGCGACGATCCAATGCCTGCTGATCATGCCTAGTCTCCCTCTGCTGGCGCGATAGTCGGTGCCGGCGGTGAGTGAGGTTCCTTCTTTTTTCGATGCGCGAGACGCTCTACAACGTCGAAGCTCACCGGGATAAGGAAGATGGCCAGAATGGAAGCGGCCAGCATGCCCCCAATGACGGCCGTCCCCAGCACACGCCGCGAAATCGCGCCGGCACCGGACGCCGTCCACAGAGGTACGCATCCCAGAATGAAGGCGAACGCAGTCATCAGAATCGGTCGCAGACGAAGCTTTGCCGCGATCAGTGCCGCCTCTTCGGCGGACTTGCCTTTGTCAAACTCCATCTTCGCGAATTCGACGATCAGAATCGCGTTCTTTGCCGCCAGGCCGATCAGCATCACCAGCCCGATTTGCGCGTACACGTTGTTTTCCAGGCCGCGCATTCGCAGGAACAGGAACGCTCCAAAAACGGCGATGGGTGTTCCCAGCAGTACGCTGAAGGGCAAGGACCAACTCTCGTATTGCGCTGCCAAAATCAAGAACACAAAGAGCAGCGACATGCCGAAGATGAGTGCGGGCGACACCCCTTCCGCGGCTTTCTTCTCCTGATACGACATGCCCATGTAGTCGTACCCCATCTCGCTCGGCATCGTCTCTCCGTTGAGCTGAACGCAACGGAAGAGGTTGTACCGCATCGTGAATTCCGGGCCGGCACTTGGCTTGACCGTGGTCAGGGCGCTCATTGGCACCGGCTGTCCCGCATCATTGGTGACGTAGAACTGCCCAACATTCTCAGCCTTGGTCCGGTAATCGCCTTCGGCCTGAACGTAAACCTGCCACTGCCGCCCGAATTGGTTGAAGTAGTTCACCAGCACTCCACCCATGAAGGTTTGCATGGTCTTGTACACGTCCGATAGCTGTACGCCTTGCGCAATTACTCTCGGTCGATCCACGTCGATGTAAACCTGAGGGGCCGCGGGAAGCGCAGTTGTGGAAATTGCTCCCAGTTCCGGACGTTTGCGTGCTGCGGCCATGAATTTCGCAAGGTTTTGATTCAAAAACTGAGGCTCCTTGCCGGCGCGGTCCTCAAGCATAAAGGTGAAGCCCCCGGATGCTCCCACGCCCGGAATCGCGGGCGGTGGGAAGGAAAAGGCAACGCCTTGCGTGATCTTGCTGAGCTCCTGGTTCAGGTGCTGCTTAATGGCCTCGTACTGCTCCTCTGGAGCCTTGCGTTCGCCCCATTCTTTCAGCGTAATCCAGAAGAAGGAGCTGTAGGTGTTCTGCGCGCCGCTCAACATGCTGAAGCCGAGCACGGAGGTCACGGAGTGAACGCCAGGCGTTTTCAAAATCATGTTTTCAATTTTTTTTGAGGCATCGTCGTTGCGCTGAAGGGATGCTGCATCCGGCAGCTGCAGGCCTGCGAATACGTATCCCTGATCTTCATCCGGCAAAAAACTTTGCGGTAGACGCGAGCCGAACCAGCCGGCCCCAACCGCTACGCCCAGGAGCAGAAGCATGCTGAATGCAGCCTTGCGAATCAGCGTCCCGCACAAGCTTACATAGCCGTCGGTGGCTCGCCCGAATACGCGGTTGAACCAGCGGAAGAACGCGCCCAGAGGTCCCCGGGATTCCTTCTTCGGCTTCAGTAACAGAGCAGCGAGGGCAGGGCTCAATGAGAGCGCATTGAACGCGGAAAAGATCACCGAAATAGCGATGGTAATGGCGAATTGCTGGTACAGCCGGCCGGTGATGCCGGGAATGAATGCCGTGGGTATGAACACCGCTGACAGAATGAGAGCGATGGCGACGACCGGCCCCGATACTTCCTCCATCGCCTTGTACGCGGCATCTTTGGGAGTCATCCCGTGCTCAATATGGTGTTCCACAGCTTCCACAACGACGATGGCATCGTCCACTACAATGCCGATCGCGAGCACCAGTCCAAACAAGGAGAGAGTATTGATGGAGAAGCCCAGGAGTGGAAAAACTACAAAGGTGCCAATCAGAGATACCGGCACCGCCAGCAGAGGAATCAGTGTTGTCCGCCATCCTTGCAGGAAAATATAGACCACGAGGATCACGAGCAGGATTGCCTCGAACAACGTATGTTTAATCTCGCTGAGTCCTTCCGTGACCGCCAGCGTGGTATCGAGCGCGATGTCATAATCAAGATCCTGCGGGAACCGCTCTTTGGCTTGCAACATCAGCTTGCGAACGCCGGCGGCAGCCTCCACGGCATTGGACCCGGGGAGTTGGTAAACAGCGACGACCGCTGCCGGCTTACCGCTATAACGACCGATCAGGTTGTAGGTTTGCGCTCCCAAATCCAGTCGAGCCACATCTTTAAGGCGCAAAATGGAGCCGTCGGTATTAGCGCGTACGACGATCTGTCCAAACTCCTCCGCGGAAAGCAGCCGGCCCTGTGCTCGCACCGCGTAAGTGAATTCCTGCCCTTTTGGAACCGGTTCGCCGCCGATCTGCCCGGCGGGATTAACCGTATTCTGCGTTTGTATCGCTTTGATGATTTCGGGAACAGTGACGCCGAGTTTGGCCAGTTGATCTGGCTTGACCCAGCAGCGCATGGAGTACTGGCCTGCGCCGAAGACCGTCACGCTGGCGATGCCCGGTACGCGCGTCAGTTGGTCATTGAGATTGATGTAAGAATAGTTGGCCAGGAAAACGTTGTCGTAAGTTCCTTTCGGCGAAAAGAGATCAATCAGCATGAGGGGGGCTGATGTGGATTTTTGTACCGTAACTCCATAGTTGACAACGTCAATCGGCAACTGCGAATTCGCCTGGTTAGTACGCATCTGCGCCAGGATCTGATCGGTGCTCGGATCGGTCTTGATGTCGAAGTTGGCGGTCAGGGTCATTTGACCGTTGTTGGCGTTGTTGGAATACATGTAGTTCATGTTGTCCACGCCGCTCATCTGCTGTTCGATCGGTGTGGCCACGGACTGTTCGACAGTCTGCGCATCGGCTCCCGGATAAGTCGCTTTCACCTGAATCTCAGGGGGCGCGATGTTGGGGAACTGGGCCGTGGGTAAGCCAGCCATCGACACGAAGCCAACAATTACCATGAGGATGGCAATCACCATGGCTACGATTGGGCGTCCAATGAAGAAACGAGCCATAGGTCAGTCTCCTTGTCCGGCAGGCTTAAACTGCTTGGTGCGCACCTCGCTGCCTTGCTTCGCCTTTTGTATGCCGTCAGCAATGACCTCTTCTCCCGGCTGCACGCCTTCGGTAATGATCCAATTCTGGCCCACCCGTTCGCCGGTTTTTACCGGGCGGATGCTGACTCTTTTTACTGCGTCAACCACAACCACGCTGTAGCTGCCCTGGGTTTCGACAACGGAACGTTGCGGCACCAGCAAGGCGTCCTTCGCCGTTCCGGTGACCGCGCGTATTCGCCCGAACATTCCTGGACGCAAGATGCCACCCGGGTTTTCAAATGCCCCGGCCATGCGGATCGTTCCCGTCTTCGCATCCACTTGCCGGTCGGCCAGCACTACCCATCCTTTCCGGGAATAGATACTGCCGTCCGACAGAACGAGTTCAAGGACCTTTTGCTCTCCCACTTTTCTCCTGCCCTCGGCAACGGCGCTAATTCTTTGGGCGAACTTCATGTATTCCCCTTCACTGATAGCAAAGTAAGCTTTAATGGGGTCTACCTGCGAGACGGTGGTGAGAATAGTGGTGGGCCCGACTAGGTCCCCGATTTGCCCCTTCGCCACGCCCGCGATCCCATCTACCAGGGAGCGCACTGTTGTGAAGCTCAGATTCAGCCGCACCTGGTCCACCTGGGCTTTTGCGGCGGCGACTACAGCCCGTGCCGACTCATTCGACTGAATGTCGTTATCGAGTTGAGCTTGGGGGATGGCGCTCTGTTGGGCCAAGGGTGTATCCCGTGCCACATCAAGCTTGGTCTTCCCCAGTTGTGCTTCGGCTTGAGCCAGCTGCCCTTTGGCCTGTTCCAACGCGGCTTCGAACGGACGCGGATCAACTTCAAAAAGCGTTTGACCTTTGTGAACGACCGTACCTTCTTGGTAGTTCTGTTTCATCAGGTAGCCGGATACCTGCGGCCGAATTTCGGCATTCACGTAGCCGTCGAGAGTCGAGATACATTCGGTATAGAGGGGCACATCCTGTTGAACAACCCCCGCGACCTCGACCTCGGGAGGCGCGGCGGCCGCCGTGACTTCCTTCTTCGAGCATCCGGTCAGCGAGACCGCGAGCAACAAAGCCAGCATGATCATGTATTGGCGGATTCGCCAGATCCGAAACGTCGGCGACCGGTGGGAATTTGCATTCTCAATGTGGAGAACGAGACGACATGGTTCAGGTTCAACTCGCATGGGAAACTCCTGAGAAGGACTAGTAAGAACATGAGTGTCTTACTTTCAAACACGCCGTTGGATTCGGAAAGGAGTCGTCAAACGACCCTTCATAACCCTCAGGGTTACAGGCTCCCTCGTCTGTTTGCGGGTGTAGTCACCTTCTCGTATGAATCGAGAAAAGACTAGAGTGCCTAGGGTGCGCGGAAAACTGGCAGAAGTTACAGCGGGCCGTGGCGGCGGCTTTGCTCTATCACAGTTAAACAATGGTCGCGAAGGCGCACTCTACGCGCACGTCCGCCCTGCCCAGTCGCCCTGGGTTCCGTGGGAACAAGTACTAGGCGCCCCATTGGTTTTGTGGAATTGTGCTACACCAAACGTCGTTGTGCATTGCGACACCCACCGACGAACTGGAAGATCCTCTCGACCAGTCGAAGACTGGGAATTGTCGTGCGGGGCCGGAACTCCGTTGCTGACGTCCCGCGCACTCGAATCTATTACAGCGATAGCACTAAGTATTTAAGAGGAAAATACTAGGGGCCTTGCTAGCAGACGCGACCGCTGTCATCAGCTAGGCTGTACTCGTGTCGCAAACCTCCGAGATCGATCAACAGGAAACCGCTCATGCAAAAATGGCCGCCGCTCTGGCCAAAGATGGCGTTGCGATGATCACACCCCGCATCCTTCTAGCCGACGACCAGGAAGAAATGTTGCAAACTCTGGTGGAAATGCTCGAAGGCGAATTTCAGATTGTCGGCACTGCTGAAAACGGAATGCGTGTACTTGAGCTTACCCCCAGGCTTGCTCCCGACATCGTCGTACTCGATATTTCCATGCCGGTGTTGAACGGATTTGAAGCCGCCTTGCGTCTGAAAGAACAATGCCTAGCGGCCAGGGTGGTTTTCCTCACGGCACACGAGGACACGGACTTAGTCGAGGCCGCGAGGTCCGCTGGGGCTCTCGGCTATGTTGTGAAGTCATGTCTTGCCACAGACTTGGTTCCAGCTCTCTGGCAGGCTTTGGCGGGAAAAACCTTCGTCTCGCCCTCGCTGAGCAACTCGGAATAGTGCCTACCCTGCGCCGGGAGGCGTCTCAGATTGGGCATTGGTCGCTCTCGTGTCCGCCCTAACCGGTCTTTCTCGCGAAACTCTTGCTTTCGGTCTCCCTCTCCCGCTCAGCACGCCCTTCCGCGCGTTGGATGAGAATTCAATTGACAGGCCGTCCCTACCGTAGATGATAGTTCTAGCGATGGTGGGGAGATTCGTTCCTCGCTTCAAAATTTCTCAGGAGCAGCGCATGTGCGCCCGTACGCTTCTGTTCTGTATTGCAGTACTGATGTTGAATTGGGTTGCCAAGGCACAATCTATCGACGAAGTGCACGTCTCGTTTCCCGGCACATCTGCCACTCCCCCCGGAAGTGAAACACACGGTCCCGTGGATGCAATGGCTCCGCCCTTTCGGGTTAACGTGAATCTGGTATTGGTCCCCGTGACCGTCACAGATTCTCTGGGTCGTCCTGTTATTGCACTGAGCCAGCAGGACTTCACAGTCTATGAGGGGGACAAACCACAGGAAATCCGGTACTTCATGGAGGAGCAGGCGCCGATCTCGATTGCTGTGCTTCTCGACGTGAGTAAGAGCATGAGCGACAAGATCGATAGCGAGCGGGCGGCGATAGTTGAATTTTGCAACAATGCAAACCCGGATGATGAATACTTCGCCATCACCTTTTCCGATCAGCCTCGTTTGCTTGCAGGACCCACCCAAGCGATCGACGATATGGAGCGCAGGCTGACGGCGGTGGAACCCGGTGGACCTACAGCGATGCTGGATGCGATCTACTTGGCCGAGTTCAAGCTACGTTCTGCACGCTATCGGCGGAAGGCAATCATTATTATTTCCGACGGTGGAGACAACGCAAGCCACTATACCTTAAGGGAAATTAAGAGCCTCATCCAGGAATCGGATGCGCAGATTTATGCGATTGGCCTGTTCGATACCTTTTTCGTCAACACCTTGGAAGAAAGGTTTGGCAAGAAGTGGCTAAGCGAGATCACCGATCGGACCGGCGGTCGCACTGTCACCGTGGACAATCGAGCAAAGCTCCCTCAGGCTGCGGCAGCTATCAGTCGGGAAGTGCGCAACCAATACGTGCTCGGCTACATCCCTGTGACCGAGGGCGATGGCAGGTGGCGTAAAATCAAAGTGCGAGTCAGTTCATCAGCGGTAAAAGAACACATCCAAGCGTCCTACAAAGAAGGATATATGGCGGCGCGGAAGTAGTAGTACAGTTTTCCAGAGATATCGAAAACGTGGCCTAAAGTTCCCGCGCCGTTGCATATCTAGTGGCTGCCACCTCCAAAGCTGAAGTTGACGCCGGCGGAATAACGAAGGTTGTTTTGGTTGCCGTTGGTGAATGCATAGTTGAACCGAGTCAGCAGGTAGTCGAATTCCCCTGGCCGGATGGAAATGTGCTTGTTAAGCGGGATGTCGACGCCACCACCAAACGCCATGGCGAACGCATCGCCGGT
>QIAJ01000097.1 GCA_003225495.1 Acidobacteriota bacterium | reverse complement strand
CAGAATGTCAGCCTCGTGATGCATGAACTTCAGCATCACTTTCTCCAGTTCGCCCTCGGCCATCTGTCCGTGACCAACTGCAATGCGAGCGCGCGGAACCAGTTCCTGAATTTTCGCAGCAATCTCCCAGATGGTTTCGATCCGGTTGTGGACGAAATAAACTTGTCCCTCGCGGTCCAGTTCCTGCTCGATCGCCGTCTGGATCAATTTGTAGTCCCAGTTCGCAACCACTGTCTGGATCGCCATGCGATCTTTTGGGGGCGTCTCGATCACGCTCATATCGCGCAGGCCCACCAGCGACATGTGTAGAGTGCGGGGGATGGGCGTCGCCGACATCGTCAGGACGTCGACCTGTGTCCGCATCTGCTTGATGCGTTCTTTGTGGCGCACTCCGAAGCGCTGCTCTTCATCCACCACCAGCAGACCCAGGTCGGCGAACTTCACGTCTTTCGAGAGCAGCCGGTGAGTGCCGATCAGGATGTCTACTTTCCCAGTCGCGACTCGCTCGAGAATTTCTTTGATCTGCTTGGCCGTTCGAAAACGGCTGATCATCTCTACCTTCACGGGAAACGCGGCAAAGCGCTGCTTGAAAGTTTCCCAGTGCTGAAAGGCAAGCACCGTCGTCGGCGCCAGAACCGCAACCTGCTTGTTGTCGCTGATCGCCTTAAAAGCCGCGCGCATTGCGACTTCTGTCTTGCCGTAGCCAACGTCACCGCACAACAGACGGTCCATAGGAAGCTGCGACTCCATGTCGCGCTTCACATCGATGATCGCCTCCGCCTGGTCTTCGGTTTCGTTGTATTCGAAGGCGTCTTCGAACTCTTTCATCCACTCAGTATCCGGTGGGAACTGATGGCCGAGCGCCGTCTGACGCTGGGCGTAGAGCTTCAGCAGTTCGTCCGTCATGTCTTTCATCGCCTTGCGGACACGCGCCTTGGTCTTGGCCCACTGCGCGGTGCCGAGATGATTCAGCACCGGCTTGGCGCCTTCTGCCGAGCGATATTTCTGGATAAGATCCAGCCGCGTCAGCGGGACATACAAACGCGCAGCCTCGGCGTATTCCAGCAGCATGAACTCGGCGTTGCCATCGCCCTGATTGATCTCCTTCAACCCCTGGTATTGCCCGATGCCGTGCTCGACGTGCACGACGTAGTCTCCGACCTGCAAATCGCGGAAGTCGGAAAGAAATGCGGAAACCTTCGACTTCTGTCTTTGAGGTCGCGACGCGACCAGGTCCGACTCGTCAAACAGATCACGCGCCCCGAAGACGGCGAGATGCGCTTCTGGGAGGACGAAGCCGTCCGGCAAATACGCTTTTAACAACGTGGCTGTGAGTACTTCTCCCGAAAAGTAAGACGTCTCATCGGCGTAGCTCTCGCCGCCGCGAGTGCGGCTTCCGAGGCGGTAGGAGGCGTTGTACTCCGTAAACATGTCGGCGAGTCGCTCGACCTCGCCGGTGTTTGGAGCCGCGAGGACGACCTGCGTCCCGGTGCCGACAAGTCTCTGGACCTCTTCGATCATCGCGGGAACGGCTCCGTGGAAACGCGTTGCCGGCTGCGAGACGAATGCCGCTTCCGGCAGTTCGCTGCCCGCAATTCCGAGGTATTCGAAATCAGCGCCGGCCAAAGCAGATGTCTTCTCTGCCCAAGCCTCGGGGGAGAGATACAAATCCGTAGGCCGCACCAGATCGCCGACACCGCTGCGCTCGTGCGCCTCTTCGACTCGCGCCCAATTTCTGTCAAGTTCTTGCTTAAGAATTTCCGGCTCGTCCAGCAGCACGCGCGCTTCCGGCAGCAAATCAAAAATCGTCCGGTCAGCTCCGGCTACCGGAGCATAAAACTCCCAGCCGGGAAACACACCCGCGCCTGAGTCACGCACCGCCTGCTCCGCAATTTCCTGTGTCCCGGTAATTCGCTTGCCCGAAAGGCGCGCATTGATTGAGCCCAGCAACTCCTCGGTCATCGGAGTTTCAGTGAGCGGCAGAAGCACAATTTCGTCCACCGGATTCGACGACCGCTGGCTTGCCGGATCAAACTTTCGCATCGACTCGATTTCATCGCCGAAAAATTCCACGCGCACCGGCCGATCCGCCTCCGGAGCATATACATCGAGAATCCCACCGCGCACCGCGTACTGTCCCGGCATCTCAACCACGTCGGCCGAGGTGTATCCGACCGTGTTCATATGCTGAAGGAGTCGCTCCAGATCAAAACTCTCCCCTCGCCGCAAAACCCGCGCGAGATCAGCGTAGTAATCAGCCGAACGCAACAGAATTGTTGTGGCCGAAACCGGCGCGATCACAATCGATGCTCGCCCGGTAGCGATCTTCCACAAGGCAGTCGCGCGCTCTTCCTGAATCTCCGGATGCGGAGACAAATTCTGGAATGGCAATACATCACGCGCGGGCAGGTTCACCACCGACTCGAGATCGGCCGCTTGGGTCATCTCGCAAAATGCGCGCAGGACAGGCGACAAGTCTTCAGCGACCCGGTTGTCGGCGACGACAAGCAGAAAGGGCCGCTCGACAGCCCTTCGCAACAAAACTGTGATCAGAGTTTTGGCTGAAGGGGAGAGTCCAGTAACACGAATCCGCCCCGCGCTCTCCCGGAGATGGGAGGCGGCACGCGTGAACGAAGGAAGTTGTTCCACATCCGCAAAAAGTTCGCGGACGAACGGCAGCAGCATTACTCTTCGATTCTATCAATTTCCAGGGGATCGCCGCCGCGGCGCGATCGGACTTTAGGAATAGGAAACTCTAAGTCCGGAGCAGCGGCCGAGTGAGACACGTCGGCCCGCCCGACCCATTGATGCAGAGCTCGGACCCCGAAAAAGTGCGAACATCAAAACCCGCATCGAGAAGCTTTTGATAAGTCATCGCATTCTCAGACAGGGCAATCACCCGTTTCCCACCCAAAGACAGCACATTGCAAGCCAGCGAATCCCTCTCGGCATACTCAATCGCGATTAATCGCAACCCACGCGACTTCAACAACTCCACCGTCTCCACCGCCAGCCAGGGTAAATCCACCAGCACGGTCTGCTCATCAAGCATGCTCATCAACGACATCAGATGCAGACACGCTGCCGGCCCCGGGCCGTATGGCAAGGGCGCGGACAGCACTTCGATTGCTTTCGATCCGAGCAGGTCCCGCACCTGGGAAATGCCCGCTTGATTGGTGCGATATCCGCTTCCGATAAGCAGCGTTCGGGGATCCAGCCACACCATGTCGCCGGCTTCGGAGTTCCCCGGAACGCGAACCTCTCCCAAAACGGGAATCCCTAGTTGCGCAGCAACGTCGGCATGCGCGCGAGCCTCCGGCACGCGGTTGCTTTTCCCGGGATTCATCAGGATCAATCCATAATCTGTGGAGAGCGATGCGTCGTGTGTGTAGGCCGCGTCCAGCGTCAGCGAATCGCTCGCGGGCAGGCAGACGACCTCCGCGCCCGCATCCTTCAACAGCCTGCACAATTCATCGTGCTGGGCCTGCGCCACGCGAAAATCGGGCGCATGGTGAAATCCCAGCTCCCGCCAGGTATTCCCGAGTTCCCACCCAGCATGGCGTGGCGAGCACACCATCACCCGTAACAGTTTGCCCGTCATCGAATGTCCGTTGTATTGTTCAGCACTCATCTCTTTAGCGGCTCGGATAGTCAATCTAAAGAATCGGTCTCGCAAAAGCAAAAGACATTGAGTTCGACAGCATTGATAACAACCCGGGCAGGCGGCGGGGTACCGTCTTTGCCGCTTGCTTTAGTGTCCGCTCTGATGTAAAAACCAGCGGTAATCCAATCTTCTAACGTGCCTGAAGTACAAGTGGTTGGCAAGAAACCGCGTACCTCGATTCCCGTCTGCACTTTCCGCGGGACCCCAGGAGAATTTATGAAGGCCACTCTACGTCTGTTCTGTTTCGCCGCGTTGTTCGCTTTCGTGTGCCAGGTGTCTTTCGGGCAGAGTGCCGCCACTGGCGATCTGTATGTCCTTGTGAAGGATCCGAGGGGCGCGGCCGTCACCAACGCCACTGTCTCAGCCAGCGATCAGGTACGCGCTTTCGAACGCTCTGCGACGACAAACATCGATGGTGAGTATCGCCTCCAGGCTCTTCCCCCAGGCACTTACACCGTGCGCGTCGAAGCTCCGGGTTTCGCGAAGGTCGAAGCGAAGGACCAAATCGTCAACATCGGACAATTACGCCAGCTGCCTGTTGCGCTTTCGCTTGCGGGGACGCAAGAGATCGTCACGGTATCTTCGGAATCGGAGTTAGTGGAAACGCAGCGCTCCTCCTCCACTGACACCATCAACGAGCAGCGCATTGCGAATCTCCCCATTAACGGGCGCAACTACATTAACTTCGCCTTGACCGACTCCCGTCTCGCCCGGGATACTGCGCCTTCGATTGGTGCCGCTCCCACTTCCGGCTTGAATATGAGCGGCCAGCGCGCCCGCTCCAATCTAGTGAACGTGGACGGAGCCGACGCCGTCGACAATTCAACCAATGGCATCCGCTCAACGGTCTCGCAGGAGGCAGTGCAGGAATTCCAAATCCAGACCAATGGCTATGCAGCCGAATACGGACGCGCCGCTGGTGGAGTCGTCAACATTGTCACCAAATCGGGTACGAACGACTTTCACGGCAGTGCCTATGGCTATCTGCGCAACCGCAATTTTCAGGCTGTGAATCCCTTCTCGACGACCAACAATCCCGCCTACACCCGCACACAGGCCGGAGTGACGCTCGGTGGTCCCATTGTGAAGGACAAGACGTATTATTTCTTCTCCTGGGAAGGAACCTGGCGGCAGGAAACAGGATTTTCGTCGATAGGCGTTCCCAATGGCACTTTCGGCCTCGTCCCGTTTGACGCCTCGGCATTCTATGGAGGGCCCCAAAGCTCCGTGTTAATAAAAGTTACGCCCGAACAAGAGCAATTTCTTCAAGCCGTAAATGGCAATCCTGCTTTCACTCAGTACGTCTCGTTGCTGGGAGCGTCGTCAGGCATGGCTTTGGACGGCTTGTGGCCAGCCGGTCTCACGGGCGGAGCCCCGTTCAGCGCTTTCCCGACCAGTTGCGCTCCTCCGGGACCCTGTTTTGTTCCCTCATCATTCGTCGGAATGAACAGCCTCGTCGGAAATTTTCCTGTTTCCGAGCGTACCGATATCTACTCGCTTCGTGTCGACCACAACTTCTCGTCCAGAAACCGGATCAGTCTACGTGGTGGCGCCAGCCCAAGCGATATCACCGGCATCCAGGTTCAGGCGCAAGGTCCGCAGAATTTTGGGCAGAATGCGTTCTCGCGCACGTCAACCCAGAATTTTCATGACTGGTCCATGATGGGGCAAGACACGTGGGCAATTGGTAATAACAAAATCAACGAGTTCCGCTTTCAATATTCGCGGCGGGGTTTGTTCTACGGACCTTCCCGGGGCCCCGGCGGAGAAAATGTTGCCATCAACATTCCCGGTTTCGCATTCTTCGGACGAGAACCTTTCTCTTTCATCCAGCGCACCGAGCAGCGCTATCAGGCCACCGACAATTTTTCCTGGTCGAAGGGGACTCATAACATCAAGTTCGGCGTCGATGCTAACTTTCTGCCTGTCCTCGCGGACTTTACCGTGAACTTTGGTGGAATTTACAACTTCGGCGGGGTTAGTGCGGCGGCTCTCGGGTTGCCTGACACGCTCCCCGGCCTGAATGCAATCCAGGCTTATGGCGCCGGCATTCCCGCCAATTTCATCCAAGGCGTAGGCGATGCGCATGACAGTTTCTCGAATACCACGGCGGGCGCGTTTATTCAGGACAGCTGGAGGATCCGGTCGAACCTGACACTCAACTACGGTATACGCTACGACGTGGAGTTTACTCCGCAGTTTGCGCCCGAAAATCCGATTGCCGCGTACGGTCAGCAGTTCCTTCATCTCGCGAAGGGCATTCCGCGCGACTTCAATAATTTTGCGCCGCGTATCGGAGTTGCCTGGGATCCTCGTAAGAACGGCAAAAGCGTGATCCGTGCGTCTTACGGAATCTTTTATGACCACCCGTTGCTCGGTCTCGCCTTCCTGGCTGATCAGGCGGATGGCACAAAGGCCCCTCAGATCGTTCTTTTTCCCGGTGCTCCCTGTACCACCAACAGCCCAAGTCCGCTCAATCTCAACGCCTCAAACGTTTTCCAGGGTTTATTGGCAAATGCGAATTGCACTCCTGTAGGGCTCGCTCAGGGATTGACGTACATTCCCGACCAGCAAAGGTTCGATCCAGCGCCAGGTGTCCAGTCGCTTTGGACAAACCAGAACTATTTGGGGGCTGGCCTTCCCCTTTCCGTTCAACCCTTTGGTTTCCCGAATGACAAGAGTTTCATATACGCCTACTCCAACCAGGCCAATCTATCCTTTGAGCAGGACCTCGGACACAATATGTCCTTGGGAGTCGAGTGGAATTTCACCGGCGGCAGGCACAATAATCGCCCGATCAATGTTAATGCCGTTAACACTGCGGCCCTTTTGTCGAACTGGCAGATCGCAACCGGTGATCCAAATTCAAATTCATCGCTCGGACCGCTCGCTGTTGGAAGTGGGGCGGCCCCCTGCGGCGTGGGCCTTGGAGGTCAACCCTGGATTTCCGCAGCCGCGGTCAGTTTCTTCCGCCCGTCTGGATTGAATCCATCGATCGGCCAGTTTCTCCTCAATACGCCGTGTCTGACATTCGCCAATGCTATTCTCCAAGCCGACGGTCTCCACTCTACCTGCGACCCGACTCCGCCGACCTTCACGAACTGTGTCCCGTTCAGCGATATGCCGGCGAATTCATCCAGTGGTAGTTCGGTCTATCACGCTCTGACTGCCAACCTGCGCAAGCGCTTTGGCCAGCATTACGAATTCCTGGCGTCCTACACCTGGTCCCATGCCATCGACGACTCGACTGACTTGCAGTCTCCCCTCGAGCCGCAGGACAACTACAACCCGAATGCCGATCGCTCGAATTCGCTATTCGACCAGCGCCATCGTTTTGTCTTCAGCGGCGTATATCAGAGCGGCAATCTTGGCAACAGCTTCGCAGACAAGCTGTTCAGCAACTGGACGGTCGCTCCCATCATCGAAGCTGTGTCGGGCCGCCCTTTCAACATCATCAGCGGAGACGATCGCAACTTCGATTTCTCGACGCCGACCGATCGGCCACTCATCGTGCCGTCCGGCACACCCAAGAATAGTTGTAGCGACACCCCCGCAGCTTCACGCTTCTCCCCCACCGGATTCCTGCAACCAGCCTGTTTCCTCGACGGCACCGTGATCGGCAACTTGGGCCGTAACGCGGGAACGAAGCCCTACAATGTATTTACGGATCTGCGCATCTCGAAGCGGATCAAATTCGGTGATCGCATTGCGCTCGAAGGCATCATGGATGCATTCAACCTCATCAATAAGTTCAATGTCGGTGATGTCAATCCGCTCTGGGATAGCGGACAGACACCGACCTCGGCCTTTGATCCGCGACAGTTTCAGTTCGCATTGCGGCTGACTTGGTAATATGACGATAGGCGCACTGGACTCCGGAGGATCGAACGAATGAAAGCCGCTTCTCGGGCAGCCCTGATGGTCTTTGCGCTGGCTCTGCCGTTTTCCCAATACGCAATTGCGGGCCCGGGCGCTGACACGTTCAAGGCGAGGTGTGCGCCGTGTCATGGCGCGACCGGCAAAGGTGACACTACCATCGGCAAACATCTGAACCTGTCCGATCTTCGTTCGGAAGACGTGCAGAAGAAGACAGATCACGAACTCGAAGGCATTATCGTCAGGGGTAAAGGCAAGATGCCGGCATATGGCGGCAAGCTAAGCAAAGAACAGGTGGAGGACGTCGTAAAGTTCATCCGCTCACTGAAGGAGTAAGCGTGGTCGCCACGCGACCTCGTGGACTTAAAGAATATTAGTGTAGAGACCCGGGTTATAGCGAAGGGGACGGGGCAAAGTCCCGTCGCTACTTCGAGTGTGATTTACGATCCCGCTCTCTTCTCGATCCTGGCCCACGCATCCTTCAGCGCCACCGTGCGGTTAAATACGGGCTGTCCGGGCTTTGAATCAGGATCCACACAGAAGTATCCCAAGCGCTCGAATTGAAAGCGACTCCCGGCCGAGGCGGCCGCAAGAGACGGTTCGACCTTCGCCTCTGAAATCACTTCCAGCGACTGCGGATTCAGATTGGCCGTGAACTCCTGCCCTTCTTCAACGTGGTTCGGATCTTCTTTGGTGAACATCCGGTCGTACACGCGCACCTCGGCATCAACGGCATGCGCCGCCGACACCCAATGGATGGTCGACTTCACCTTGCGGCCATCCGGAGAATTCCCGCCTCGCGTGGCTGGATCGTAAGTGCAGTGCACTTCCACAATTTCTCCTGCATCGTTCTTCACCACGCTTTTAGCTGTAATGAAATAGCCATACCGCAGACGCACCTCGCGGCCCGGCGACAGCCGGTAGTACTGCTTCGGCGGATCTTCGCGGAAGTCATCCTGTTCGATATAGAGCACCTTCGAGAACGGCACGTTGCGTCTCCCGGCACTCTCGTCCTCGGGATTATTTACCGCCTCAACTTCCTCGACTTGACCGTCGGGATAGTTATCAATTACGACCTTCAACGGGCGCAGCACTGCCATCACTCGGGGAGCCCGTTTATTCAGGTCTTCGCGTACGAAGTGTTCCAGCATCGCCAGTTCGAGCGTCCCGTTGGTCTTCGAAACCCCAATGGCGCCCACGAAATTTCGAATCGCCTCGGGGGTGTAGCCACGGCGGCGGATCCCCGACAGCGTCGGCATGCGCGGATCGTCCCATCCGCTCACTAGCTTCTCCTGAACCAACTTGAGGAGCTTGCGCTTGCTTAACAATGTGTACGTAAGGCTCAGGCGATCAAACTCGATCTGCTGCGAAGGAAAAATTCCGAGCTGCTGAATAAACCAGTTATAAAGCGGCCGGTGATCTTCAAACTCGAGCGTGCACATGGAGTGCGTAACGCGCTCGATCGAGTCCGACTGCCCATGGGCATAGTCGTACATCGGATAAATGCACCACTTGTCGCCGGTGCGATGATGCTCGGCATGCAGGATCCTGTACATCACTGGGTCGCGCATATTCAAGTTCGGCGATGCCATGTCGATCTTGGCGCGCAGCACGCGTGAGCCGTCGGGAAATTCGCCCTTGCGCATACGCTCGAACAGGTCGAGATTCTCTTCCACCGATCGATTGCGAAACGGACTGTCCTTGCCGGGCTCGGTCAATGTTCCGCGGTGCTTACGGATCTCGTCGGCGCTCAGGTCGTCGACGTAAGCTTTGGCATCTTTGATGAGTTTGATCGCCCACTGATACAGCTGGTCGAAGTAATCTGAGGCGTAATAAAGCCCATCCCACTCAAACCCGAGCCAGCGGACACCCTCCATAATGGAGTCGACGTACTCCTGCTCTTCCTTTTCGGGATTGGTGTCATCAAAGCGCAGGTTGGTCTTGCCCCCGAACTCGTCAGCCAATCCGAAGTCCAGGCAGATGGCCTTGGCATGGCCAATGTGGAGGTATCCGTTGGGCTCGGGAGGGAAGCGAGTCTGGATGGCGGCGTCGCCAAATTTCTTCGTTCTCACATCCTCGACAATGATGTCGCGGACGAAATTCGACGGAGCCGGCACATTTTCGGGTGACGGGTTCGGGACAGCTGCAAGAGATGTGTTGGCTGGGTTCATTCGTCGCTAGCTTAACCTAATACAAATGCTAGCACGCTCGGGCGGACACGCCGATGAACCCCGCCTGTTTGCTGGAAGAAACGCGGGCAGTTAAAAGCGGAGAATGCTCTTGGTGAACACAGAGCACACCCCGGATCTATAAACTTCTAAAGACTGTCAGTAGGCACGAGCTTCCGTATTCACTGCCTCGGTGACATTCGATGGGCGGTCGCCGAACGACCTTCCCGGCGAAAATGCAGCTTTCTCGTACCCATTACCGACCCTTCGAATCACATCATGCCATCCATCTTCCCAGCTGATGCGAGCTTCCCGATTGGTGACTGACCAGGTTCCACGGCCATTGCCGTTGTTTCTCGTCGCCTGGCCGTCTGGAGTGAGAGTGATAAAGAACGTCTCCCCGGTTCCGCTCCCGACCCTCCACCTTCCAAGGAACTTGCCCTTTCCGGCCGTGAACCCACTGCTCTTAAATTCCATCCGGGCAATATCGGACATGTCCAACCGCTGCTGGCGGCCGTCTTTGAACACGATTACCAGATAGTCGTCGTCATCATCTGGCCCAAAGTTGCGTTGCGAGTTCGCGGTTGGAGCCGCGAGCACGATCAGACCAAGCACCAAAATCATCACGGTGATACCGCGCATAGTCCCTCCCCCAAGCAGTCAAGTAGAAATACCCGCTGATCATGACATAAACATGCTTCTGAGCCGAGAACTTGGCAGGTTACCCCAGTACAGTCCTGGTTGGGTTCCCGGGGACCTGTCGATGTGAAAGCGATCGGGACGAAACCCTTCCTTTGAGTGCTGACCTGTCGTTCTCGCATCCGCTGCTGCAAGTCGCTTGGTGACGTATCCTAGTTCTTGATCCGGAACTCAGTCAGGATGAAACTGCGCCTCGTGCCGGGACGTACATCGACTCACTCAAGCTCTGACCATGGCGAATTGCGTTCAATGCGGCCGTAAGCTTGCCGGTTTTTCTTTCGGCAAGAAGATCTGTCCGTGGTGCCGACAGCACGAAGCGGCACAGCGCGGCGAATCGGAGGATGCCGTCCAGCGGGTCGAAGCGCCACCCTGGCTACGGCGGCAAGACTCCTCCAACGTAGTGACCAAGGCAATCTTTGGTATCAACGTGGCCGTTTTTCTCGGCATGCTGCTTGCCGGCGTCTCCATGCTTGACAACCCCGCCGGCCAGGATCTGGTCCACTGGGGCGCAAACTACGGTCCGTTCACCCTCAGCGGTCAATGGTGGAGACTTCTCACCTGCGTTTTCGTGCATGGCAGCCTGATGCACATCGGTTTCAATATGTGGTGCCTCTGGGACCTTGGTTCTCTGGCCGAGTCACTCTACGGCCATTGGACTTTCGCAATGGTTTATCTCCTCGCAGGCGTGGGCGGGAGTCTGGGCAGCATCATCTGGAACCCCAGCGTATTGAGTGTGGGCGCTTCGGGCGCAATCTTCGGGATAGCGGGCGCATTGATCGCATCCTTCTATCTCGGCGAGTTTTCCTTGCCCCGCGCTGCCATCATGGGAACTCTCCGCAGCGTGGTGATATTCGTCGGCTACAACCTAGTATTTGGGGCCGTTATGAGCCGAGTTGACAATGCTGCGCACGTCGGCGGACTCGTCACCGGCCTGCTTTTGGGAGCGCTGATCGCCAAGGGGGCTCCCGATCAGGACGATGTTTCTCGCCGCATCGCCATCCTCGGTCTGGCATTTGTGCTGATCATTGGAGGCACAGCCTGGTGGCTGCATTCGCGTGATTACATCCGCCACATGCGTCGAGGGATTGGCGCCCTCGCCGAAAACAAGAACGACCAAGCCATCGACGAATTCCAGAGTGTCATCCGCCAGCGTCCAGAGTACGTTCCGGCGCATCTTCAACTAGCCGAAGCCTACATAAGAAAGGGAGACTTCCCCAAAGCGGAACAGGAACTGGAAGTCACCGTAGAGTTCGCTCCCGGGGATCCGCGAGCCTCATATGTGCTGGGCTCTCTCTGGCTGCAGGAGGGCAAGCCTGAGCAAGCGAGAACGATCTTCCAGAAGATGCTCGCGCGAAATCCCAACTATGCCGACGCCCACTTCGGCCTCGCCCAAGCGGCCAGTGCGGAAAAGAAATTTGAAGAAGCGATCGAGGAATACAAGAAAGCTGCACAACTGAACCCCGATCTCGAAGGAGTCAACTTCAACCTCGGGCGGGCGCAAGCGCAACTAAAACTCTACGACGATGCTATCGCCTCTTTTAAAAAAGAAATCGACCGGATCGGCGACGACTACGACGTAGAAGTCGCGCTCGCCAATGCCTATGAGGCCAAAGGCATGGAGAAGGAAGCCGCCGAAGCCCGCCAGAAAGCCGCCGAATTGACAGGTCAAAAGTAGCGACTTTTCAACGGCAGGGGCCTTCAGCTCTAGCTCTTAGCCGCACCGAGTCGGGCGATCGCCTGATCGATCCGAGCCATCGTGGTCTCCCGCCCCAGCACTTCCAGCGTCTCAAACAACGGCGGCGCATTCTTTCGTCCGCACACCGCCACCCGAATTGGCTGGAACATCTGTCCTGCCTTGAGGCCCAGTTCCTGCGCAGCGGCGCGCAGCGCCTGGTCCAGAGGATCGTGCTTGAACTCGGTATGCGCGAGCACTTCGCGGGCTCGAGTCAAGACCTTGGCCGCCATCGCCGCGTCCCCCTTTTGCGGAATGAGTTCGGCAGGGTCATAGGGCGGCAACTGTTCGACAAAGAAAAAGTCGGCTGCGGTCAGCACATCGCGAAGCAGTTTGATACGCTCGCGAATCAATGGGATGATCGCCAGCATTTTCTCCGGACTGACCTGAAAGCCTGCAGCGCAAACGATGGGCAGCAACTGCGCACTCAATTCTTCGATCGACAGTCCCCGGATGTGCTCCGCATTCAGCCAAACCGCCTTGGGATCGAATGTCTCTTCCGGAGTAGCGGCTGATTCCTTGAAGTTCACAACTGCGTTCGCTCGGTTGATGCCCTCCAGAGAAAAGGCGTCAATCAACTCCTGGCGTGTCATTTTTTCGCGATCGTCTTTCGGAGACCATCCCAGCAGGCACAAAAAGTTGATGAATGACGCCGGCAAAAATCCCGCATCCCGATACGTCGTCACACTCACCACCGGCCCATGCTTCCGCTTGGAGAGCTTCGATCCATCTGGCGCGACCAGCAGCGGAAGATGCGCGAACTGCGGAGCCTGCCCACCAGCCGCCTCGAAGATCAGCACATGCTTGTAGGTATTCGAAAGATGATCTTGCCCGCGAATAATATGGCTGATGCGGAGATCCACGTCGTCTGCGCAGGACGCCAAGTGATAAGTCGGCATACCGTCTGACCGCAGCAGGGCGAAGTCTTCGATGTCGTCCGCAGCCTTGACCTGCTCTCCGTAAACCGCATCCGTGAACCGAACCGATTCTCCCGTGCCTCGAGGCACGCGGAAGCGGAGCGCAAACGGCTCGCCGGCGGCCGCCCGGCGGTCGCTCTCTTTCCGTGACAGTTCCCTCATTCCAGGGTTGAAGAGCCAGGTCTGTGTCGCTCCTGATCTCTCGCTGTCCCCAATGTGCGCGGGGGTAAAGTCGCGGTAGGCCATCCCCTTCTGAAAGATAGCTTCCGCAATCTGCTGGTGCAGTCCCAGGCGCTCCGACTGTTTGTATTCCTCATCCCAGCCGAGGTCGAGCCACCGCAGGCCTTCAAAAATCGAGTTCACTGAAGCTTCCGTATTGCGCTCCACGTCCGTGTCGTCGAGGCGCAGGACCATCGTCCCACCTTTGTGGCGGGCATACAGCCAGTTGAAGATGAAGGTGCGCGCGCTCCCAACATGAAGAAAACCCGTAGGCGACGGCGCGAATCGGACGCGAAGCATAACCCGCGAGTATAGCAAGCGGGAGTTGGAGGCTTTCTGCCACGGACTCTTGAGAGTCGGCTGGTTACTTCAGTAACCACGATTGTGGTTACTTTCGGGCCCCGACCCTGCGTCGCAAGCCCGACAATAGACGTCTCAATCTATATATGACGGAAGACATTGCCGGGAAAAGGTTGTACCAACAGCAACTCGTGCATACTGTCTATTGTCTTGTCCCGGCAAGGTGTGCCACGATGGGTCCCAAATTCTTGCGCGCGGTTGAGCCAGAACCATGAACACGGTCGCCACAGGTTTGGTCCTGATTCCCGGTGTTGTCGCCCTGCTGGTCTTTCTGCTCTTCTTTTACCTCCACGAGCAGAGCCGCCAAAACTACTTTCGCGCCTGGCAGGTCGCGTGGGGTGCGTACACGCTGCACTACGCAGTAGAAGCTTTGGGCCATTTCCGCGGACCGTCTGCCCTTCTCTTCTTCATAAGCTCGCTGCTGCTGGTGTTGATGGCCCTCGGCATCTTCGTCTCCACGCGCTTGATGCGAGGCCCGTTCCAACTGAAGTGGTATGACGCTGCATTGGCGATGGCCGGCATTATTCTCGCCTATCTCAACCTGCGCGCTCATATGGTCAACGGCATGTTCAATGAGCAGCACACCGCCATTGTCTATTACCGGTTGGAAGTGGCGCTGGCGGCGATGCTGCTCTACTGTTCGTTCCGTTTCTACCTTTATGCCCACCGCAAGAATTCAGTGGCATTCTGGATGTTGGCCTTCTCACTTGCTCTCTGGGCCGCCTTAATGGGAGCAGGACAGGTCCGTCATCCTTTCCTCGAAATCTTCGGCCAAATCGGGGACTTCCTCGGCCCCGTACCGCAGATGTTGCTGGCTATCGCCATGGTGATGGTCCTTGCTGAAAATCAGCGCAATGCGGTTCAGGAAAATGCGCTGGCGTTCTCAACTCTTGGCGTCGATCCCCGGCGGCTGCTCTCGGCCCACGAACTCGTGCCCAGCATGCAGAGTTTTCTCGACCGCCTGGTCGCACCTCTGCCCACGCATCGAGCCATCGTTTTCATCTCGGAACCATGGCGTGCGACGCTCCCCGCGGTGCAGAAGGGATTCTCATCGGCGTTTGTCGAGAAGCTCCAAAAATCCGGGGCCGGCGATTACCTCGCCGAACTCGCGTACCGTCGCGGAGGAGTGGTCACCTTTCACCGGCTGGCAGAACTCGAAGAACCTCTTCCTGCGCTTGCACGCGGACGCTTCGAAGCTTTCAGGGAAACGTTGGTCTCTGAGGGCATTCGCGACCTGATGGCAGTCAGCCTGCAAACTCGCGAACATAACTTCGGCGTCATCCTCTTTCCCCACGCCGAACGACGCATGTTCGGCTCTTCGAATTTGCGATTGCTGATCGGTCTGACTCTGCAGATCGCGCTCACCCTCGAAAACTACGTCGTGATGCATGAGGCCCAGCGCCGGACCAAAGAGTATGAACTGCTCACGGAAATTGGCCAGGCCATCAGTTCGCACCTCAACCAGGACGAAGTGCTGCGCACCGTCCACGTTGAACTGGGCCAAATTTTCGATACCAGCAGTTTCTATATCGCATTCCAGGAAGATGACGAAGTCCGCTTTGAACTCGAAGTCGAAGGCGGCCACATCCTGCCCAAGCGCTCGCGTCGCGTCAGCAACGGACTCACCGAGCAGATCATCAGGACCGGGCAACCACTGCTCATCCAGTCTGACCTCGAGCAGGTGCGGAGCAAGCTAGGAGTCGATTTCGTTCCTCCTCGCCCGGCAAAGTCTTTTTGTGGAGTTCCAATCATGCTGGGAGGCATACCCGCCGGAGTGATGGCCGCTCTCAGCGCGGAACGGGAATACGTCTTCGAAGCGCGCGATCTCGAAGTGATGAAAACTGCTGCCGGGCAACTTGGCGTCGCAATCGAGAATGCTCGTCTGTTCACGGAAGAGCAACGCCGCGCCAAGCATCTCGCATTTCTGAACACCATCTCGAAGACCGCCATTTCCAGCCAGGACGCGGAGCAGATGATGGGCGATATCGTGCGCGAGATTCAGAAGAACTTCCACTACGACCACATCGGCATCGGCATCATGGACTATGCAACAAAAGACATCGAGATAAAGGCCGAAGCCGGCACGACTTCGTTGGCGCTGGGTAAGCGAATTCCGGTGGGGACAGGAATTCTCGGCCGGGTCGCCCGCACCGGAGGAAGCGCTCTCGTGCAAAATGCCGGACTGGGCCATTTATCGGGCGTCTTGCCAGAATCGCGCGCCGTGCTCTGCCTCCCGATCACCTACGGCGAAACCCTACTGGGCGTTCTGAACGTCGAGAGCCGCGACGAAAATGCATTCGCTCCCCAAGACGTTCTGATCCTCAATACTCTCGCGGATCTGCTTGCAACTGCTCTACACAATTCCTTCGTGTTCCAGAAGCTGCAGCAGCAGTCAATCACTGACGGCTTAACTGGCATCAAGACCCGCAGGTTCTTCTGGGAGGCGCTCAGTTCAGAATGGAAGCGCGCCTCCCGTTCTGGTCGTCCATTCTCCGTGGTGCTGATCGACCTCGACAAATTCAAAGAGGTGAATGATTCTCTGGGACACCTCGAAGGCGATCTGGTACTGGCCCGTGTCGGCCGCCTGCTCGAGCAGAAATGCCGCCAGTCAAACGTGGTTGCCCGTTACGGTGGGGATGAATTCATCATCCTCATGCCCGAGACCGGTATTGACCAGGCGCAGATCCTGGCCGAACGCCTTCGCCTCTGGCTCGCCACCGATCCCATGCTCGAAGAGCATCAGATCACCGGCAGCTTTGGAGTCGCGAGTTTTCCGGTACATGGATTCTCCGCCGAAGACATCATTCGCGTAGCCGACGCCGGCATGTATGTGTCCAAGCACGCCGGCGGCAATCAGGTTCGCTCAGCCGAACTGCTCAGCGACGGCGAAGGCTCTGCCGTTCAACGCCAACTCGTCTCTGGCTACATAGAAGGTTTTCTGCAGCGTGAAGATACAGGAGCTGACCAGGTTAACGAACTCGTCTCAACTCTGCGCAAGATGTGCGGCGGTCGCGAAGAAGTGGATCGCCTTGCCCTGAAGGAAGGCATCGAAGCGCTCACTCGCGCGGCCGAGATGCGCGAACCCCAAGCCGCCGGTCATGGAGAACAGTGCGGGCACTACTCCGGCATCATCGCCCGAGGGCTGAATTTTTCTCCGCAGGAAGTTCAGGACGTCACTTTTGCCGCGCGTGTTCACGACGTCGGCAAGCTCTTTGTCTCGGACCGCATCCTCAACAAGCCCGGGCCGCTCACAGATGACGAGTTCGACGTGGTCAAAACTCACCCTCGAGTGGGCGCTGAAGTCCTGCGCGCGATGCCCGACAGCAAGCTCCTTCAACAAGCCATCGAGTGTCATCATGAAGCCTTCGATGGCACGGGTTACCCCTCCGGCTTGCAGGGCGACAGCATTCCTCTCTGGTCTCGCATCATCTCAGTCGCCGATGCCTATGTGAATATGACCAGCGACCGATCCTTCGCCGCCGCAAAATCCCACGAACAAGCCATCACGGAGCTAGAAAAATTAAGCGGCACCCGCTTCGATGGAATGATCGTCCGCCTTTTCGCGCGCCAGTTGAAACTCGATCGAGTCTGAAACGACTTAGAAGTCTTGAAAGGGCACGCGATACGTGTGGCTTACTGGGAGGGCACGGACGAAACCGTGCCGGATAGTGAGACGCCAGAGGGCTTGAGTCCCGCTGACACGTATAGATCTTAGCCAGGCTCGCTTATCCGCAAGGTCGCGTCCTTCGCCAAATAGCTCTTCCGGCGGAACCAATCTTCCATCGCTTGCTGGAGCTGTTCCAACGGCACGTGAGTCCCGATTTCCATGTTCCCATCCGCCACCGGCAGAGTGTCGTCGAACACAGTCGCATTCGTGAAATTGCGCATGCTGAAATTGTCGAGCCACTTCAGCGGACACGCTTGCAACTTACCGTCTTGCAAGTATTCCACGCGAACTTTCCGGGCGAACATGCATAGATTTAAGCACAGGATTGAGCCACATGGCCGCTCTTGCGCATCGTTACGCCCCGGTGTTTCGACAAGGGGCGGCGGGACAACCCATGCTCTCGTTGCTTGGGGGATTTGATGGAACTAAGTTCGGGCCAATTACCGAAGGACCTTCAGGTCAGTATTCCTGACACGTAGGCAGTGCACGCTAGGGAATCACGATCCGGCTCGCCGTGTCTTCAGGAGCGGCGATTGACGACTGTTTTTCCGGAAACTGCTGAAACAGAAAATCAATGAAGGCTCGCGACTTCGGTCTCCCCGACGTCCTGCTCAAGCCAAGTCGCACCAGGAAAACTAGAGCCTGCAACACTTCTGCATCCTTCAATCGCGTAACGCCGATGTGCTTCTGCTCGGCCTCGCGGAACTCTTTTACCATCTGCTCAATTTCAGTTGTGATGGCTTGATGCTCGAGGTTGGCAGTGCGCTGCTCATAAATCAGATTGGAATTCACCAGCGTTTCATAGCTCTTTGCCAATGACGTGAGGGCGGCAATCAGGTCACGATCCATGAGCGCCCGGTTCGCCCGCGCGCTTTTCGCGAGCGCGAAACTCAACCCCAGGAAAAGATGTTCACGCTCGTAGAGAAATTGTTCGGGAATGTCGACTTCGGGGAACATCGTAGCGCGATCCAGTGCGCTCATGTCGCGAACCTTTTCGTGTTCTCGCGCCTGTTGCAGGTAGGGACAGTCGCCAGGGCAATCGATCGTTACTTCGCGCTGTTCGCCGCAGCATTGGGGACAGATACGCCCGTGCACGGCTGGACAGAACCGCTTTTCCTTTCGGATGTTGCAGATGGGACAGGTCACTCATCGATTATTTCATGGCGTGTGTTCAGAAAGCCTAGGGTCTACCGTCGAAAGGCATCGCGCACTTCGACGCGAGAACACCGGCAACCGTGTTGCACTATTTCCGAGCGATTGTCGTAACCGGAATAAATCCATGTAATCGGAGGCATAAGGCATTTTTATTTGTGCGGTTGCCCGCGACACGATAGCCTATTCCGTACTTTACCGGTGGAACTCACTTCCGGGCTGCGCCCACTATCAAGGAGAAGCATGTCAAGCGAACTGCGGAATTTCCTGTCGATCCCCTACGACGAACTGGAAGAGATGAACCTGAAGTCGAAGAAACAGAGGCTCGACCGGGTGCCCGCTCACAAAGTGCAGGAAGACCGGCTCAAGTATCTGACCGACGAGAAGCGCATCAAGGCACTGACTGTGCTCTTCAGCGATCTCGAAGGCCGGCTGCACATGCTCGACTATGACAAGAAGTTCTTGCTCAAGAGCTATGACAACCTGACCTTCGACGGCTCATCGATCCGCGGCTTCACCGCGCAGCGCGAAAGCGACCTGCGACTGGGGATCGACTGGAGCGCTTTTTATTGGGGACCGGCCGATGTGTTTGGCCCGGGCAAGGTGCTGGTATTCGGCGAGGTCATCGACAAAGGCGGCGAACCCTATTCAGCCGACATCCGCAGTGTGCTGAAAAGTTTCGCCGAGGGACTCCACAAAAAGCACGGCTACACGCTGAACGCCGCCAATGAAATCGAAGGATTTCTGTTTCAGGGATCCGACGCTGAGCGCACCTATCACGAGACTCTCAAATTCGAGTATGTGAACACCGGCGGCTATTATCATTCACTGCCGGGCGATCCGCTGCGAAGCTTCATCGACACAACTGCGGAAGTACAGCGCGCAATGGGATTCCAGAACGAAAAGGATCACCCGGAAGTTGCGCCCTCGCAGTTCGAAATCAACTACAACTACGCGGAGGTCGTCGCTGCGGCGGATCATATCCAGCTTTACAAACTGATCTGCCGCCAGGTCGCTCGCAACATGGGATTGACCGCCTCCTTTCTACCCAAGCCGGTGGTGGGTGTGAATGGCAGCGGCATGCATACCAATGTTTCGATCAGCAAGAATGGCAAAAATCTGTTCTGGGATCCGAAGGGCGAAGAGAAGTTGAGCAAGGCGGGGTGGGAATTTGTCGACCGCATTCTGACCCATGGGAACGACATTTGCCTGCTGCTCAATCCGAGCGTCAACGCGTACCGGCGACTGGACCCGCACTTCGAAGCACCGAACCAGATCAAGGCGTCTGCGGTGGATCGCGGTTCGATGATCCGGATTCCGATCGGCAACGAGCGTAGCATGCGTGTCGAAGTCCGTTCGGTGGCTCCGGATGCGAACCCGTACCTGGTGATGCTCTCGATCTTCAAGACCGGACTGGAAGGCGAAACTGCCAAAATCAAGAACCTGCGCCAAGCCGAACGGTATCTGCCAGACAACATTTGCACGGCAATCGAAAACTTCCGAAATTCCAATTGGACGGCAGAGTTGATGAGCAAAGACGTCAAAGGCCGCTACGCGGATTTGAAGCAGGCATCAGCGGATCGCTGTCCGCGACTTTTGGGGACGTTCGTGAAGGCCCCCGAAGTTCAATACCACCACGACGTTTACAACCAGTATCTCTGGAACCGGTTTTAGACAACATGGCGTGGCGCGGCGTGCTCGCCGCCTATGCTGACTCAGAAAGGCTGCCGAAAGTTTCGGCGGCCTTTTTTCATTACCTCCGTGCCCTTTAGTTCCATGGCTTTTGCTAAGTCGGCTGCGATAATAACTCTGTAATGGCACGTCCTTTCCCTTCCGAGACCTGGTTGCCGAAGTCAGTACTTTTGTTGCGCGATTACGACCGCAACAAATTTCTGCGCGACCTGCTCGCTGGAATCACAGTCGGCCTGGTCGCGCTTCCTCTCGCCATGGCCTTCGCGATCGCTTCCGGGCTCACTCCGCAAGCGGGAATTTATTGCGCCATCGTCACCGGCTTCCTGATTTCGCTCCTGGGCGGTTCGAAGACGCAGATCGGCGGCCCGACCGGCGCATTCGTCGTCGTGGTAGCTGGAATCGTGGCTGCACACGGCGTGGACGGTTTATTTCTGTGCACGATGATGGCCGGCCTGATGCTCATCATCATGGGTCTCACCGGCATGGGTTCGGCGGTGAAGTTTATTCCGCGGCCCATCGTCATCGGATTCACGAACGGCATCGCAATCCTGATCGCCAGCACACAGATCAAGGATTTCTTCGGATTGAACCTGGACAAAGTTCCCGGCGAATTCTGGCTTCGCGTCAAAGCTCTGGTGTATAGCTTCCCCACTCTTACTTACGAAGCGGCGGCACTCGCGGTGGGCACAATTTTGGTGATCGCCATCTGCCGCGGAATCTCCCCTCGCATACCGGGCGCGATTGTCGCGCTGGCGCTGGGAACGGCCGTTGTCAGGCTCTTTCACCTGCCGGTCGCGACTATCGGCACGCGCTTCGGCGGAATTCCCAGCGGGCTGCCGCATCTTGATATTCCGGCATTCCGTCCGGAGCTGATCCATGGACTGATCGGACCCGCTCTGACGGTCGCCATGCTCGGCGCGATTGAGTCACTGATGTCAGCCGTCGTGTCGGACCGCATGAGCAACGACCGTCACAATCCGAACGTCGAACTGGTGGCGCAGGGAGTGGCTAATGTCGTCTCCCCGATGTTCGGAGGACTGCCTGCGACAGGGGCGATAGCGCGCACCGCGACGAACATTCGCTCGGGTGCGCAATCGCCGGTGGCCGGCATCGTTCACTCTTTCACGCTGCTCGCGATTCTGTTGTTCGCGGCGCCGGTGGTGAGTTTCGTGCCGATGGCGGTGCTGGCGGGTATTCTGATGGTCGTCGCCTACAACATGGGCGAGTGGATGGAAATCCCGTCCCTGCTCAAGCTGACCAAGACCGACGTGAGTGTGTGGTTGGTTACGTTTGCGCTGACGGTCTTCGCTGACCTGACCGTGGCTGTGCAGGCTGGCATGATTCTCGCAGCGCTTCTCTTCATCAGCCGCGTGGCCGCGACCACTACAGTCTCGCAAGTCACCGACGACTACATCGAAGACGGCCGGGTACACATCCTGCAGGACAAAGATATTCCGTATTACGCGACGATCTTCAGGATTCACGGGCCGTTTCTTTTCGGTGCTACTGACAAGATCAACGTTGTAACGGAGAAGGTCCACGAACTTCCGCCCGTGGTTGTGCTGCGACTGCGGAATATGAACGCGCTCGATGCGACCGGCCTGTTTGCGCTGGAGGAAGTTGCGCAGACGCTGCATGCCAGTGGACGGGCGCTGATTCTCTGCGGAGCGCGAGAACAACCTCTGGAGTTGATCCGGCAGTCGGAGCTGCAACAGCTGATCGGGCACGAGAACATCTGCGATAACGTGCAGGAGGCGATCCAGCGCGCGGAGGAAATTTTCGAAAAGCTGACACCAGCGGCGAAGGGCGCAGCCGGTACGTCGAAACTCTAGTTACCCGCGCCGTTCGCGACGCCAGCTTTCGGATAACGGCTCATTGCCAGTTCCACGATCTCTCCAATAAGCTCCGTGTATGAGCGACCAGCCGCTTTAGCCGCCATGGCAAATTCCTGACGGCTCGCCAGCCACGGATTCGGATTGGCTTCAATCACGTATACGTCTCCGTTCGGGGCAAGGCGCATATCGATGCGGCCATAGTCACGCAATTTCAATGCGCGGTACGCGGCCAGGGCCGTATCGGACAGTCGCTTGATGGTTGCTTCGTCGAGATCTTCCGCAAGCTGTGACTTGGTGAGTTTATAGACCTCGGTATTCTTCTCGAACTTCACGTCGTAAGTAGCAATCTTCGGCATGCCCTCGGGCAGGCGCGACAGATCCAGTTCCACCAGTGGCAATACCTGGGCAGTTTCGTAGCTGCCGAGGACTCCAGCGTAAATCTCGCGCCCTTCGATGTACTCTTCGATCAGCGAGGGCGAATCGAACTCGTCCTGGATGTACTGAATGCGCTCCATCAACTCCTTGATGTTCTTCACCACCGAGCCCACGTCAATTCCGATGGATCCATCTTCGAGCGAGGGCTTGACGATGAGCGGGAAAGAAATATCGTGGGCGTGTTCGATGCGTCCGCGGTAGGCAGTGGCGAAAAACGGTGTCTTGATCTCGTGAAAGGCGAATATCTTCTTGGCAATCGCTTTGTCCTGCGCCAGAAAGATCGAGTGCGGGCCCGCCCCGGTGTACGGAATGCCGAGCAGATCGACGTAGGCTACTACATTCATTTCTTTGGTATCGTCGCCGTCGAAAGACTCGGTGAGATTGAAAATCAGGTCGGCATCGCAGCGCGACAGCGAATGGAGAGACTGCGGACGCCCATCCAGTTCGAAGTATGACGGCTCGTGGCCGAGCTTAGCCAAGGCCTCGAAGATCTCCTCGCGATCCGTCATCTCCTTGCGCTTCTTCTTCGTCTTTTTGCGTCGAGTTTTGCGCGCAGGCGGCTCATCCTGTTTCTCTGCCGCCGCGACCGGATCTTCGTTCCAGACGTCATACAACAACGCGATTTTGAGTTTTGCGCCAATCATAGTTTAGGTCTCAGGTCTTAGGTGTCAGGTCTCAGGAAAACCGGATCCCCCAGTCCCAGGAGTTTCCTGAGACCTGACACCTAACACCTGACACCTGCTTTCCTAGGGTTGAATAAACTTTCCTTTCGCAACATATGTCATTACCAGCGCAGTCGTGTACGCCGTTAGTTCCGCCAGGTGCTCGGCCTCACGGGACTTGTCGGCGCGAAGATCCAGTTTCCCGGCGCGATCTTCAATAGTCTCGACCAGCGTCTTGATGAGCGGACGTTGCGCGCCTGTCCACTGCGCCACTTTGTCGATGACCGCTTTGCGGTGCTGACGCAGGAATTCCTGTGCCGGACGCGCCCTCTTGCTCCGCTTCGACACCCGAAAGATGTCACGCAAATCGGTGTCGGGCGCAAGCTCGGTCACTGCAACTTCCTCGCGCGCAGACTGATGGTAGAAGTCGCCGACGGTCGTCTCCATTTCGTCGACGGTTATGTCGGTGCGCCCGCGGCGTCGCGGCGGATCGCTTCGTGCCACCTTCCGCGCCAGGCGATCGAGGTAACGCAATTTTTCCATCGCACTCCATCCTCGATAGCGTTTGCGCCAGTTTGAACGGGGCGTCAGCCAGACTGCAAACGTTTCCGCAAAATCTTCATCCGGATGTTTCTGTGCATACCATCCCGGCAAATGGCGGACGTAGTCTCGCGAGAATGGAGCGGGCCGGTAATTCTCCCGATACGGTCTCCGAAACGGCCCAAACAGCTTTTTCCACTCCGGCGAGTTGTGAAGCTGATAGGCATAGGTGAAAGCGTGCCCGGCTTCGTGCCGCAGATACATCATGATTTCGCGTGCATCTTCCAGATCATGCGTCGTTTTTTCCAGCTCCGACAGCGCTGTGTGTGCCAGGTAGAACGGGATCCCAATAATCGGCTCTCCCGACGGGCATCCCCACTCGTCCGTGAGGTAACACGCAGGATGAAATTTCGTAAGCCCCTTGGCCTCGAGCTCGCGATAAAGCTGTTCAACGTAGCGCTCTACCGGTGACCCCTCGAGTTTCAGGCCGAGGTCGCGAATCGGCCGGCTCAGGAGTTCCTGATACGCGGGTTCTGGTTGTCCGTTATCGTGCACAGTCACTCGTTCTGACAGCGGTCAGTGGCCGCGCCGGAACGCGCGGGGGAATGGAAAAATGTTAACAGAGTAAACAGTAATTGAAGGCACTGATGCCTAAGAAGTTACGGGCGTAATGCGATCCTCAGGCTTCTATCAAGCAAAAAAAGAGGCGCGATTGCTCGCGCCCCTTTTACCCGGTTTGGAGGCTTAACAAATTACATGGAGCTGGAAGGTTCGATCGACTGAACCTTGATCGTGTTGGACGAGTTGTCCAGCTGACCCGTTACCTTCACGTCCTTGCCGTCGAACTTGCCGGCCTGGGCCTGATCATCGAGCTGGTAATCGGTGCCGCCAGTGTGCAGGACAAACTTGCCGCTGCTGTTCTTGGCGATGCTGCCAACGAACATACGCTGCGCGTCGGAAGGCGAAGCGCTGGAGGGGGAGCTGGTGCTGGACGAGCTGGTGCTCGGAGCCTGGCTGGCGTCCGGCGTGCTTGGCGTCTGCTGCGACGGGGTAGCCGTCGGCTGGGTGTTCGGATCCTGGGACTGTGAGGGCGTGCCCTGGGCAAAAGCGGCAGGCAGCATCACCATGGCGAAAACTGCGGTCAGAATCAAGCTGGTTCTCATCGTAACTTTTCTCCGTCGGTTAAAAGTTGGCGATCACTCGCGCTGCAGATAAGTGCAAGGCTTGTGCCAGAGCGTTTCTTTTGTGATCTCAACATCTTGGAATGGCGGCGGTAGGCCAGGCTGCGAACCCACTGCGTAAGTCGGGGATTTACCCGGGGAATTCCTTCGTACCGAAAAAACTGTAGGAGATTGCTATGAAGGCCGTAGTGTTCCTTTGCGAGTAAGACGCTGTTGTTTCAACTCAACGAATGACGATCACATCGGGCCCGCGGCGTTCGCCTGTTTTTCACGCATCCATTTCACGGCTACGCGCGCCACTTCCTGTGGAGAGAGCCCCGTCTCTTGCCGCCAAAGCGCGAGCTTGTGATATGCCTCTTCGAATTCCCGCGACAGATCACTCGCCGCTACCAACCGGATGCCTGGCTGTTTTCGTTGAGGAAGAAATCGTTCGTAAATTTCATTGGATGGAATGGATTTGTCCGCCTGAATTTTTCGATACCAGTCGGGATGCTTCATTCCATTCGGAGCCAGAGTACTGACAGCGTGTGTGCTTCCATCTTCATAACGGGTCACCATTTCAATCCAGCTCCCCGATCGCGGATGATCATAAATATGCGCCGCGACTCCTGATTGAGGCTGGCACATCATGCGAATCAAGACGCCCGGCATTTTATCGACGCTGTAAACCCCCGCATCCTGAAACGCGCAGGCAAGCAACGGCTCGGCCTGCTGGCGAACGAGTTCTGCGTTTGTCCAGTCGGGAGCTTCAACGAACGCCAGACTGACATATTCGGGAAGCTTGGTTAGCGCACGCTTGCCGACCTCTTCCAGAGCCAGCCGCCCGGCTCTGCGCATCAGAAGATAGGTGAGGATGCGCTTCAGCATGAAGATGGCCGCCACCGCAGCCACCAGCGCCAATGTTACCGTGAGATTCGTCATGGCTCTCAGCACATCCTGAGCCCATTGCAGCATTTGTCGCAGTGGCGAGAAAGGTTACGGGCGTCACGGAACTGGTGAGCACTGGGTTGACGGCCGCCAAATTTGCACGGAGCGGGTAGAGGAAGGGTCGCTCCCTGTCAGGTTTTCTCATTTCGAAGAAATCGGTACGATTGAGCATGGCATTCCGAAAAATACCTATGGTGCGAGCAGGAACTTTTGCAGCAGTCACAGTTGCGGCTATAACGATCTCGGCTGTTTCCCAGGAAAAGAAGATCAAGCGCTCCGAAGTGCCGGCTCCGGTTCAGGCCGCGCTAGCGGCGCAAGGTCAGGGCGCCATTGTCAGAAATTTTTCCAAAGAGAAGGAAAAGGGACAGACCTACTACGAAGCCGAATTGGAAGTTGGCGGTCATACCAAGGATATTCTGATGGATCCCCAGGGCAAGGTGGTGGAAGTCGAGGAAGGTCGCGCTTGATACGCTTCCCGCCGCCGTGCGCGAGGGGCTTCAGAAAAAAGCCGGCGGCGGCAAACTGGTAAAAGTCGAATCGCTCACCAAGCATGACAGACTGGTCGCCTATGAAGCTCAGGTGATCACGAGGGGAAAGAGATCTGAGGTCCAGGTGGGGCCGGATGGGCAAACGCTAAATCACCAAGAGTAACTGGACCACGTCGCAAGGCGTTTTACTTCTTGGACGTGGTCTGCTGGCTGGCAACGCACTGCCAGTTTCCCCGTGGCGTCTTGACCCACGTATCAGTCCAGCGCTCGCTACGATCCATGTGGGTTCCGTCGCCGTCGACGCCCTTTCCGGTCCATGATCCCGTCGCAACCGCCGCATTGCCGTAGACCTTCACCTTCACATCACTGATGCCGTTGACCTCCCACTTTCCGCCTTTAAGGTTCGAAAGCAGTTGGGACTTGCCATAAGTTTCGCCGTCAGCGTCGGTGTTGCTGAAGGTATCGGCCAACAGGGGAGCAACGACGTCAGCGTTGCCTGTCTTCTGCGCTTCCGCCCACTGATTCTCAAGATCCGAGACGGTCTTTTCTGCCGATGGATTTTCCGCGGACGCCGACACGATCAGCATCACTGCTACAAGTCCGGAAAGGAGTTTCATGAAGCCTCCGTGGATCACTGTACTAGCTTTCTGGGAAGGTGGATCACAGAAGTCAGTATGACTCAGTGCAAGTTACCGTCGTAGAGATCTGGGAACGGTCGGAAGGGCCCGTTGCGCGAACGCACGGAACGCGAGTGTGTCGGCGGCGTCGCCACTTTAGAGCGTGATCAACGCGGAGAGACTTGCGGGGCGACAATCGCAAAGTATGTCGATCTCACACGGCTAGCCGCGCTCAAATGCGTGCTTCTGTTCCAGTTCGAGGCGGGCGCTGGCCATTTCTGATTCAAAGCGCTCCGTCTGGTCCATCAATGCTGGAAGCGCGGTCGCGTAACCTCGCGACGTAGTGAACAAACCCAGTTTGGTAAGCCCGGCAGCAATCTCCGCAAGGTGTTCTGTAGTGCTCTGGACATAGAGAGCTTCGGTGGGATCGTCCAGCCACACGTCACCGCCAACCAAACGCGTCTGCCAGTAAATTTTGCGTTCGATCAGGCGCGCAATATTTTCGTCGGTGGCTTTGCCAAAGACCCACTGACTGCGCTTGAAGTCGTAGTGGCGACTGGAGAACGGCAAGGGAATGAGCTTACCCGACTTCACAAACTCGATTTGCTTATGGTCAACGTCTTTGCGCAGGGCATTGATGACGGGCGCTTCAGCATCCTTCGCCTGCAGCGAAGGGAGAACCTCTCGCAGGGTCACGGACAAGTTCACGGCGACGAGCGCCCGTAATCCGCCGGAATTCTCGAGCGCGATCTCGGTGTGGAGAACGTGGAAGTCCGCCCCTGAACTCGCGGCGCGGAAAGGCCAATCGAGTCGGAAGCTAAGCGGAAGTCCGCTCAACGTAACGTAAATCGTCTTTTGTGGAACGCCAGCCGAAGTGCTCATGTCTTGGATTCGAGAACGACACTTGATTCAACGTGTTCTGCT
>QIAJ01000096.1:16305-17509 GCA_003225495.1 Acidobacteriota bacterium | reverse complement strand
TGACCGAAAATATTGGAGATGTCAACAAAACACTCCGCTCATCTGATGTCCAGATGAGCGGACGATTCCTTCCAGGAAAATATGTTTGTCACGGAGTAGGGATAACTACCTTCGCCTCATTTGAATATCCGCTCTCCGCGTTGTTTGAATCCACCGACGTCGCGACGTAATAATAAGTGGTCCCCGCCGTTACCGTGCTGTCCGTGTAATTCGTCGAGGAATCAAGCACAGAGTTTATCTTTGCGTATGGCCCGCCTGTCTTGCTGCCGCGATAGACGTTGTATCCGATGACGCCATCCCGGCTCGCCGTCCATGTGAGGTCAGCGCTGTGCGCTCTGATCGACACGCCTGTGCCGGTCAACGGAACCGAAGTAGGCGAGTTTGCGGCGTTGCTGGTGAAAACAAGATTGGTGGTCGCAGTACCTGAAACGCTTGGAGTGAATGCCACCGTGACGTTCAGACTCTGCCCGGTCGCAATTGTCTTCGGTAGTGACAGGCCGGGAAGAGTGAACTCGGAGCTGTTCGTCTGCGCGGCTGAGATGGTTACAGACCCGTTCGAGGCCGTTAGCGTCAGCGGTAAACTGGACGAGCTTCCCACCGTTACATTGCCAAGATTAAGGCTGCTCGGCGAAACCCCTAGGGTCAAGGCATTGGCGCTCGTCCCCGTGCCGGAAAGGTTCACGGTCAGCGTGGGATTCTGCGCGTTGCTGACGAGCGTTACGCTCCCACTTATCTTTCCGGTTACGGAAGGCTTGAAGGTCACCTTCATTGGAACACTTTTGCCTGGCTGCAAAGTGATCGGCAAGTAAAAGTTGCTGAAGAAGAAGTCCCTTCCACTTTTTCGTCGAGAGCTGATCGTCAGACTGCGGGTTCCGGTATTGGTCAACTGAAAGGAGTTTTGCTTGGACGTACCGAGTTGCACCTGCCCGTAATCATAGGTGGCGGGGTTACATTGAAGTTTTTGTGCCATCGCCAAGGACAAAGGCCAAGCGGACACAAGTAGTGCGAGAGCCATCCGGGGGAGGGATATCATGGCCCTTCAATCTTCCGAAACAAAGCGCTGTTGAAGCAAAATGACTAGGGCCAACTAAGACACGTTAGTGCAGGAGTAGCTGTGTACACGTAGAGAATTATGTTGGATTCATTACACCCATGCATTCTTCATATACTAGAGGAGCGCGGTATCGTTGGCTATACGACGATG
>QIAJ01000096.1:942-16268 GCA_003225495.1 Acidobacteriota bacterium | reverse complement strand
ACAATAAAATGCAGCCGTTTGAGGGCAGCAACTATTTCCTCTGCATTTCCAGCGCTTTTCGCACTCGCGCCCACGTCACATTGAGCGTCTCGGGGAGCACTCGCGTCTCACCGATCACGCTGACGAAATTCGCATCCGCGATCCAGCGCGGCAGGATGTGCATGTGGATATGTCCTGCAATGCCGGCGCCAGCAGCTTTTCCCAGATTCATTCCCAGGTTGATACCGTCCGGGCGATAGAGATCGCGCAGTACGACTTCCATCTCTTGTGTAAGCGTCATCATTTCCTGCGCAGCGGCCAATGGGAGTTTATGCAGTTCGTCCAGATGAGCGTAGGGCACGATCATCACGTGGCCGTTGGTGTAAGGGAAGGTATTCAGGATGACGTAGCAGTTTTTGCCACGGTGGACAATGAACGATTCTTCGTCAGCTTGTTTCGGAGCATCGCAGAAGATACATCCTGTCGCCGGAGCAGCGTCGCTCACGTACGCATAGCGCCATGGAGTCCAGAGGTGATCCATGCAGCGAGGGTAGCATCAGTCACGCTGTCGGAGACTCGGTAACCGTTACCCGCTGCCACGCCGATGCCTTCAGAATGTAAAAGGTCAGTAAATTTTTTTTGATATCCACCAGTCGAGACGGTTTCGCGTTTGACACTGTTCCGAAGCCATTGCTATAGTCCAAGAGTCCCCTTTGGACGCGGGTTCGAAGCGACGTTCCGGCAAGCTGGGATTGTCATTAGGGTCATCCGCCAGGATGGCCTCAACACAACCAAAGACCACGCCAGCAGTCCGCTACACACCGTCCCGCATCCGTCGCACACTGAAGTGTGTGGCACGCCAGAGAGGCTACTGACTTTGTTCGACGACAGCACAGCCCGAAACCTTGAACCCATGACGAATGCGACTGAAACGCACACCAGCGGCCCGGCCCTAGAGGAACATCCGGAGCCCGTACAACCCGAAACCGCGTCCCAACCCGAAGCCGCCTCCGAACCGGAAGGCGTATCTCAATCCGAGTCCACGGAATCGCAGGCCTCCGCACACGAGAGCTCGGCTTCCGCTGGCAGCGACGATTTCGCTACCGCGCTCGAGAACTTCACTACCGAATCCGAGGAAGCTGCCGGCGAAGATAACGTCATCCATGGCACCGTCGTGAAGCTGACAGCAACCCACGTCGTTGTGGACATCGGCGCAAAGTCCGAAGGCATGGTCCCGATCTCCGAAGTCATGGATCACGAGGGCAAGCCCAGGTTCCAGTCCGGCGACCCGATCGACGTGATGCGCGAGAAGGGTCAAACGGAAGAGGGTTACGCCAATCTCTCGCACCAGAAAGCCGCGCGGCTGCGCGCCTGGGACGACATCGAGAAGGCGTTTAACGAGAAGAAACCGATCAAGGGCATCGTTGTGGACCGTATCAAAGGCGGTCTGACGGTCGATATCGAAGGCGCGCAGGCATTCCTACCCGGCTCGCAGGTCGATCTTCGTCCGGTCCGCAATCTCGACGGCATGAAAGGCCAGACCATCGAAGTCGCCGTCATCAAACTAAACAAGAAACGCGGCAACATCGTCGTTTCGCGCAAGCAGCTTCTCGAAGAAGAGCAGAACGAGAAGCGTGGCAAGACGCTGGAACACCTGGAAGAAGGCGCGATCCTCACCGGCGTAGTGAAAAACCTTACCGAGTATGGCGCTTTCGTCGATATGGGCGGAATCGATGGCCTGCTCCACATCACCGACATGTCCTGGGGACGTCTGACGCATCCGCGCGACCTGGTGAATGTCGGCGACCAGATTCAGGTCAAGGTGCTGAAGTACGACAAAGATAAGCAGCGTGTGTCTCTAGGCTTCAAGCAGCTCACGCCCGATCCGTGGCTCGATGCAGAGCACCGGTATCCAGTGGGTGCGCACGTTGCGGGACGGGTCATCAGCGTGACCGACTACGGCGCATTTGTTGAACTGGAGCAGGGCATTGAAGGCTTGGTCCACGTAAGCGAGATGACGTGGTCGAAGCGGATGAAGCATCCGTCGAAGCTGGTGAATGTTGGCGATCACGTCGAATGCGTAGTCCTGAGCGTAAATCCGACCGAACGCCGGATCTCGCTGGGCATGCGTCAGCTCGCCTCGAACCCGTGGGACACATTGCACGATAAGTATCCCGTGGGCATGGAAGTTGAAGGCAAAGTTCGCAACTTGACCGAGTTCGGGGCCTTCATCGAAATCGAAGATGGTATCGACGGCCTGGTCCACGTGAGCAATCTGAGCTGGACGAAACGCGTGAAGCATCCTTCGGAAGTTTTGAAGAAGGGCGACAAAGTAAAGGCGGTAGTACTCGCAATCGAACCGGACAAGCGCCGTCTATCGCTGGGCGTAAAGCAGCTTCAGCCCGACGTTTGGGACAGTTTCTTCGCACAGCATCGGGTGGGCGACATTGTTCATGGCAAAGTTTTGCGGGTCGCGAACTTCGGTGCGTTCGTTGAAATTGCCGACGGCGTCGAAGGCCTCTGCCACAATTCGGAAGCGGTGGACGACAAGGGTCAACAGGTTGCGCTGGAGCCGGGCACCGAGTTCGACTTCAAGATCATCAAGATGAATCAGGACGAGAAAAAAGTCGGCCTTAGCATCAAGGCGGTCGGTGAGGAAGCATCTCGCCAAGAAGTGGAGTCCTACAAGCACCCGGCGTCTTCCACCAGTTCAACGATCGGCGAACTGATTTCGTGGAAGCGCGCGGGTGGGGATAACAACTAGCTTCTCTTTTCGAATTACTTAAAGGCTGCCGAACCCGGCAGCCTTTTGTTTTTTGGATGCTGGGGGTCGAGTTGAGTCCTGATTTGAATTTGTTTCATCGAATCACCATGAATCTCGACATCGGCGGAAAACTGGCACTCGTAACCGGATCAACGGCAGGCATCGGATATGCCATCGCCGAAGCTCTCGCACGAGAAGGCGCGAAGGTGATTGTGAACGGTCGCACCGAAAAAAGAGTCGAAAACGCGATCAAGCAGATTCGGTCTTCCGTTCCGCAAGCGAAACTGGAGGCTCTGCCCGCGGACCTCGGGAACGCGGATGGCGTCCGAGTCGCCGTTCAAAAGTTTCCCGAAGTGGAGATTCTCGTCAACAACGTCGGAATTTTCGAGATCAAGTCCTTCGAGCAGATTCCGGATGAAGACTGGTTCCGGCTCTTCGAAGTCAATGTTATGAGTGGTATTCGTCTGAGCCGTGCCTATTTGGCGGGCATGAGGAAACAAAACTGGGGCCGCATAATTTTCATCTCGAGCGAGTCGGCCGTTCAGATTCCGAGCGAAATGATCCACTACGGAATGACTAAGACAGCTCAACTGGCGGTTGCTCGGGGTCTTGCCGAAATCACCGCGGGGACTGGCGTGACTGTAAATTCGGTACTTGCTGGCCCCACGGCTTCAGAGGGAGCCAGTGAATTTGTCAGTCGCGCGGCGGCGGACGCGGGCAAATCGAAGCCGGAATTTGAGGCCGAATTCTTCCGCACCATGCGGCCCAGTTCTCTGTTACAGCGCTTCGCGCGTCCTGACGAGGTCGCGGCACTGGTGGCATTCCTGTGCAGTCCGCTGTCTTCTGCAACGAATGGATCGGCTCTCAGGGCAGATGGCGGGGTTGTGCGTTCGATCCTGTAGCGGTTACGCAGTTCCTTGAGCGCGCGCCATCTTCAACGCCACTTGCTGTCGTTCCTGCTCGCTTACCTGAAACAATTGCCGGGGCCGCAGCTTCATCTGCCGGGCCAGTAATAATTCCGGGACTTGCGCGATCCGCGTGTTGTAGGTCGCGACGTCGTCATTGAAAAACTCGCGCCGATCCGCGATGCGTTCTTCCAGTTCCGCGATGCGTTTCTGCAAGGCGACGAAGTTCTGGTTAGCCCGTAGTCCCGGATAGCGCTCGGCGACCGCAAACAGCGCCTGCAGCGCCCCGGTCAGCCGCAGGTCCGCTTGGGCCTTTTGGGGAATACTGGCAGCCCCGATCGAAGCCGTACGTGCCAGCGTGACCGCCTCCAGCGTCTGCCGTTCATGATCCATGTAGCCTTTGACGCATGACACCAGGTTCGGAATTTCATCGTGCCGCCGCTTCAGCAGTACGTCAATGTTCGCAAAAGCGCGATCGTTCTCATTTCGCAAACGCACCAATTCGTTATAGAGAATGGTGATATAGATGGCGGCTCCGACAAGAAACAACGCGATCGCGGCGGCGAAGACAGGCAACATGGGCGTATTGCTGGAATGTAGCGAAAATCATGAAAAGCCGACAAGTTACCGCCGGTGCACTGAACTTCGGAGCTAGGAAAGAAAACAGCGGGGCTGCTACTTGCTGTCGATCTTCAGATTGATCGAAACCTCAGTGCGATTGTCGAACTGGCTGACCGTTTTCACGTTGCTTTTGCGGCCCTCATGCTGGGCATAGACTTCGTAGTCGGTATTTGGCTGCAGAGACGGGAAACGGTAACTGCCGTCCTGGCTGACAATGTAGGTCTTAACCGCGCGTGTGCGCGTATTGGTCAGATAGACGACGGCATTGGGCAATGCATTGTCACCATGATCAAGCACTTTGCCGGTCAACAGTCGGGTAGCGTCCGCCTTGGGGCGGCTGCCAAACTGCGGAGGCGGAGCAGCCATCAGCAAAGCCGAGAACAGAATCAGAAGCAAGCCTGTTGCGATTGTCTTCTTCATAGTGTCCCGCTCATAGTGTGTTCCAGCCACCTATACATTCCACAAATACCCTACCAGATTAGATGCAGGCTCATATCCGCACGCTCGTCATTCTGGATATGGACGGTTACCTCGGTACCGGGCTTTAAGTGCTTGCCCGGCGGGGACTTAAACCCCCCTAGATCAGCCGCGACCACGTAATCAGCCTTGCCGACGGGCACGCGCTGGGCAAACTCTCCGGCATGGTCGGAATAGGTCTCCCAGTGAGCTTTTTTCTGGTCAGCGCGCCGAATTCTGACTTTGACGCCATACACGGAATGCCCGTCCGGGCCGAAGACGGTGCCGAAAATCAGCGCGTAAGGTTTGGGTTTGTCAGCAGCGGAAACGTGGCGGGGCGTGAGCGATGCAACCAACGGGAGTGCGAGGAGCGCTGCGAATGCAGAAAGCAGGCGCCGACGGAGACGCTGATCGGAGGCGAAGCTCAGGAATCGTCTCCGTCGTCCGCGTCCTTTTCGGCCTTTACCTCATCCTCGTCTTCCTCGTACTCTTCCTCATCGACCGGCTTGAGTTCAATGGGATTGGCGGTGATGACTTCAAAGTCGCTGCCACACTCCGGGCAGGAGACAACCTCGCCTTCATCGACCTCGTCTTCCTCAATGTCCAGGTCGGTCTCGCATTCAGGACACAACACCATGACGCCTCCGCAATCGGGATACCCTGATATATTTAGTTTCTTCGCGAGCCAAAGGTCAAGGGGCGCGCCAAGGATTTTCCTGTGATGCCAAAATCGAGCTTACGGACACTTCGGCTTCTCACTTTTTCGGCGGGGTTGTTTCTTGCCCTAAAAATAGGGCAGCTTGTTGCCTTGAGCACGGCGCAAGAGGCTGAACCAAAGAGTGCGGCAGACCCGCAAATCACGAGCGCTATCCACCAAGGCTCTGCTGATCATATCCGGCAAACCATTGAAAAGCTGGTGAGCTTCGGGAATCGCTCGACGATTTCCGCGCAGGACAACGAGGCGGGCAAAGCCGGCAAGGGCATCGGTGCCGCCCGCGATTGGATCAAGTCCGAGTTTGAACGCTATTCGAAGGAATGTGGTGGCTGCCTGGAAGTAAAGACTGACTCTTTCCTCGAGCAGCCTGCGGATCGCATCAAGGTTCCGACGCAGATCACGAATGTCTATGCCGTGCTCCGCGGGACCGATCCAAAACAGGCGGACAGGATCGTGCTTGTCACTGGGCATTATGACTCCCGCAACAGCGACACTTTCAACGTCACCGATGCGGCTCCGGGAGCGAATGACGACGGCAGCGGCACTGCGGTGAGTCTGGAGTGTGCGCGGGTTCTAAGCAAGATGAAATTTCCGGCAACCATAATTTTTCTAACCGTCGCCGGCGAAGAGCAGGGACTGAACGGTAGCAAGCATTTTGCCGGGATGGCCAAACAGCAGGGATGGAAACTGGAGGCCGTGCTGAACAATGACATCGTCGGCGGCGACCGCAATCCGCAGCAGGATGCCGGAATCGTGCGAGTTTTTTCGGAAGGTCTTCCAAACGTCGCGACCGAGCTCGAGATCCGGCGAATTCGAACGCTGGGTGGCGAAAGCGATTCGCCGTCAAGGGAACTCGCACGATACGTCGCCGAGGTAGGACGCGTCTATCTGGGTAGCGTCAAGCCAATGTTAGTGTTCCGGCTGGACCGGTTTCTGCGTGGCGGTGACCATTATTCTTTCAATCAGCAGGGTTTCGCGGGGGTACGGTTCACAGAATTTCGCGAAGATTACAATCACCAGCATCAGAACGTCCGCATCGAGAATGGCATCGAATATGGAGATCTTCCGAAGTTTGTGAATTTCGACTATGTAGCGGACGTAGCGCGCCTGAACGCGGCCACCCTTGCGTCACTGGCATCGGCCCCGGCGCCTCCCTCGAAAGTGAAAATGCTCACCAAGGAACTCGAGAATGACACGCATTTGACCTGGGAGCCTGCCGCGGGAGCCGCCAACTATGAAGTTGTCTGGCGCGCAACCAGCAGTCCGGACTGGGAGCACGTCCAAACCATAACGGGTGCGAACAGTGCAGCCCTCAAGATTTCGAAGGATAATGTCATATTCGGCGTGCGCGCCGTGGATGCCGCAGGACACCGCAGTCTGCCAGTCGTGCCGGAGCCGGAAAGGTAGTGGCTTGCCAACTACTGACCGCCGTCCACTGATCCTATGAATCGCGGAAGAACCATCTCGTTCAGTCTGCCACCGTTTGCAGGATGGGTGAAGCGCATCATTCTGGCATGCGCGGGAATTTTTCTCCTCCAATTAATCCTAGGCAGACTTGTCCCCGACCTCGGGCAATATATTATTCCGTACTTTGGCCTGGTTCCGTCCCTGGTGATGATACGCGGCTTCGTATGGCAGATCGTCACATACGCATTTCTTCACGGTAGCTTCGGTCACGTTTTTTTCAACATGCTGACGTTGTGGTTCATCGGAGCCCGCCTGGAACAGGACTGGGGTTCACGCCGCTTCATCGAGTGCTACACGTTTTGCGTCGTCGGAGCCGCGCTGGTAATGATCGCCATAGCCTACACCGGCTTTCTGGGAGCTCGCCCCGGAATCCCCACAGTCGGCGCCTCAGGTGGCATTTACGGCCTGCTGATGGCTTTCGGAATACTGTACGCAGACCAGGAACTGTTCATGTTCCCACTACCGTTCATGATCAAGGCGAAGTATCTGGTCGGAATCTGGATCTTCATTGCGATCGTGGCCACCTTCGATCCTGCGCAGGGAGGAGTCGCAAGCTTCGCGCACCTCGGCGGATTGCTCTTCGGCTTCCTCTTCGTCAAATTCCTTCCCTCGCGCGGCTTGAGCTATGCTGCTTCGGAGCGCTATTTCGGAATCCGCAATTCCTACTATCGCTGGAAGCGCAAACGGGCAGGAAAAAAGTTTGAGGTCTACATGCGCGACCACGACCGCAAGGTCACGTTCGATGAGCATGGCAACTATGTCCCGCCGGATGGGAACGATAAGACCAATGGCGGCTCGAAATCGGGCTGGGTGAATTAACGGGAGGGAACTTCTCAGCTGTCAGCCTTCAGTTCTCAGTCTTTAAAATCTGTCAGCCCGAGCGAAGCGAAGGACCTGCTTTCGCAGCGCCAGAAAATCTCATGGGAACGTGGCTGTGAACGCCGCCAGCACGCGATCCGGAAGCTCCTGTTTAGCAGTCTTGCCCTTAAATCCCAAATCATGCCCAGCGCCCTCTACCTTCAGCAAGTCTCTTCGCGCAGGAATCAGTTTCAAAGCGTTCTCCAGTTCTTCGGCGCTTCCAAACGGATCCCGCGTACCGTGAACGAACAGGCACTCCGTTTGCAAGTTGGGAAAATGCTTTGTCCGCAGTTGTTCAGGCTTGCGTGGCGGATGCAGCGGGTAGGACAGCAATAGCAGTCCGGCAACCAGATCCGGCTCGGCCGCACACAGCACCGTCGCCTGGCGGCCTCCATAAGAGTGTCCTCCCAGGAAGATTCGCCCTGAAACGAGCTTCCGCACCGCCGCGACTGCGTTCCGAAGGCCGTCGCGGTCCCGTTCCGCATTCCCGGGAAAAGGCGGGCCGGTCGGGCGCTCCTGACGGAACGGAAGATCGCAGCGCAGGACGGTGTACTCGCGAGCCGAGAAGGTTTCTGCCAGAGCAAGCAGCAGCGGAGCATTGCAGTTTGCACCGGCTCCGTGCGTGAGGATAAGAGCGTCGCCATTCGGATTCACGGGGGAGTGCAGAGAACCGCGAACGGAAGGGGTGAGCGAGTCTTCGGTAAACCTTGTGGAGACAGACATACAAGCTGTGACGTGAGTCTCAAGTCCTGTGACCGGTGACCCCCGACCTGCGACCTCTCTTCACTGGCGGTTCGCTCCCGCCAACCGTGTGCAGGCGCATGAAATTGGTCGCTCCCGAAGTAAGACGCGTGCCAGCGACAAGTCCAAGTACGTCATGGTCTCGGATTATTCCCTTCGGCAGCAGTTCTTTTTCCGCAGCCTTCACCATATCTTCGGCCGAATTCCACTGCGTCCTGTAAATGGGAGTCACGCCCCAGAGCGCGTTCATACGATTGCAGACCTCAATGTTTCGGCTGAACGCGTAAATACCGGCCTTGGGCCGATGCTTCGAAAGCATGCGTGCGGTGTTCCCGCTTTCGGTGAACACGGCAATCGCGCCCATGGGAAGTTCTTCGGCGGCGTGGGCGATTGATTCGCAAATGGTCTCTGCGACCGAGTATGTCTGATTTTCGCGGCGTCGGCGCGGTGTCGGTGGCAGCTGCGTCATGCTCGCTTCGGCTTCCAAAATGATGCGGGCCATCATGGCCACGGTCTCGCGGGGATATCGCCCGCTGGCGGTCTCGCCTGACAGCATCACGACGTCGGTGCCGTCGAAAATCGCGTTGGCGACATCGCTCGCCTCCGCCCTCGTGGGGCGAGGGTTTTGGGTCATTGATTCGAGCATCTGGGTGGCGGTGATGACGGGCTTGCGCCAGACGCTAGCGCGCTGAATCACTCGCTTCTGAATGATCGGCACCCGCTCGGGCGGCACTTCGACGCCCAGATCGCCGCGCGCGATCATCACTCCGTCAGCGGCCTCGAGAATTTCTTCCAGGCGCTCGATCGCTTGCGGCTTTTCCAGCTTGGCGACGATTGGCACAACCTTGCCGTACTTTCGCATCAACTCTTCGGCCGTGCGGATGTCGTCCGCCGAGCGCACGAACGAGAGCGCAACCGCGTCCACGCCCTGTTGTAGCCCGAATTTCAGGTCGGCCTTGTCTTTCTCGGTCAGCGCGGGAATTGAGACAGCTGCGCCCGGCAGGTTGATGCCTTGCTGCTCGGCCAGTGGGCCGCCATTAAGGACCTCGCACTCTACATCGCCGCCACTGATCGCGAGCACCTTCAATTCAATCCGCCCATCGGATAGAAGAATTCGGGCGCCCGGCTCAACCTCTCGCGCCAGACCTGGAAAATCGGTCGAGATCAGCGAAGCTGTCCCGGCAACCGCATTCGGCGTGATGGTGAGATGCGCACCAGATTCCAGCATCACAGCCTCACCGCCCTTCAGGCGTCCAGTGCGAATTTTGGGGCCTTGCAGATCTTGGAGAATACACAGCGTTCGTTTCAGCCCCTTGGCGGCACGGCGCAGGCGTTTGATCCTCTTCTCATGCTCGGCATGGGTCCCGTGAGAAAAATTAAGGCGGGCAATGTCCATACCGAGTTGCATCAGATCGCGAATGCAGCCTTCGGAATCAGACGCCGGTCCGATGGTGCAGATAATCTTTGCCCGCCTAATCCGCGCGGACGTACTGTCGGAAAGATTGAGAGCCGGCAAAACTCCGGCGACGAGATCGGGCTTGCGTGGCAGCAAGTGGCAGAATCCTTTGTAACAAGATTAAGGGACTTCTTTTCCGCGGACCAATGCGGAAGGGCGTAGACCATTTACAAGAGTTTTATGATCTCACAGTCACTGTTCCTGATCATCGGCCGGGGGAGTTATGCACTTGGTGAGCCCGCGTGGGAACAGCATGGCATTAAACTCGGCTCCGATCAGGACGACCAGCGAAATCAGGTACATCCATACCAGCAACGCGATGCTCACGCCCAGGGACCCATAGATGATGCTGTAGTCGGCATAGCGTTGCAGGTACCAGCCAAAGAAGGCCGTCGCGCTCAACCACAGCCCTGTCGCCAGTACGGCGCCGGGGATCACACTGTGCCAGGGCTGCGTACGCGGAACCGCATTGTGATAGATCAGCGCGATAACCGCGATGCTGGTGAGAATGGCAATGGTCCACCGGATGGCTACCCAGAGCAGCAGAACCAGCGGCCCGAGCTCGTGGTCAATGTGAAAGAGGACGCGGGTCTCGATGCGGCTGCCGAAGGCGACCAGGATGGTGGCAAACGTCAGAGGCAGCCCAGCCATCAGCACCAGCGAGATCGCGATCACACGTTCTTTGAGCAGTCCCCAGGTCTTGGGAAGCTGGTAGGCGCGTCGAAAGCCTTCCATCCAGGAGATGATCACGCCAGAGGCCGTCCAAACAGTCAACAGCGAGGTAGTGACTAGCAGCCCTACGGGCCTGTGGGCCGCGCCCTTCAGGTAAGCCAATGCAGTAGTCGCACCGGCTGGCAGAATGCGGCCAAGGGCGTAGGAAACCTCCCGCATGTAGACGTCACCGCGGCGGATGGTAGCCAGAACCGAGCCGAGAACGAGGAGAGCGGGGAAAAACGTAAGAATCGAAGAATAGGCAGAGGCTTTGGCGGTGGCGAAGGCATCATGCTCGAAGGCCCGCCAGACGGAGATCCGGAACAGTCGCCAAAAGCGTCCGAGCGCGGGCGCCACAATCAGCTGGCCGGGAAACGGCTCCGACTTGGCTTTGCGATCCTCGGGTTCGAGCAATTGGTTAACGGCGAACGACATTGTTTCTCACAAAAGTAAGGGGCGACTCTCGTCGCCCCCTGGGATCATTGTGGTTCGCGTTACTCCGCGGCGAGTTCTTCCGTCTCGCCTTCGTGGCGCATGAGTTCGAGCGCACGCTCGGCCTCCTCGTAGGCTTGAGAGACTTCCTCCTGCACCTTTTGCGCGGCCTCCTCCATTTCAGGAGAGAGGCGCACGTTGCGATAGTACTCCATGCCGGTGCCGGCTGGAATCAAGCGGCCCACGATCACGTTTTCCTTCAGGCCGCGCAGGTGGTCCACCGCTCCCTGAATGGAGGCTTCGGTGAGCACGCGCGTGGTCTCCTGGAACGACGCTGCCGATATGAACGAATCGGTTGAGAGCGACGCCTTCGTGATGCCGAGCAGCAATGGACGCCCTGTCGCAGGCTTACCACCGTCGCGGATGACCCGTTCGTTTTCCTCGCGGAATCGGAACTTGTCGACCTGCTGTTCGAGCAGGAACGCCGTGTCGCCCACGTCTTCGACCTTCACCCACCGCATCATCTGCCGGACGATCACCTCGATATGCTTATCCGAGATGTTCACGCCCTGGAGCCGGTAGACTTCCTGGATTTCGTTCACCAGGTAAGACTGCAACTCCTTTTCGCCGAGTACGGCAAGGATGTCGTGCGGGTTGAGCGGGCCGTCCATGAGCGGTTCGCCCGCCTTGACGCGCTCACCTTCCTGCACGTTGATGTGAACGCCGCGCGGAACGGAGTATTCCTTTTCCGTGCCGTTGTCGGCCGCCACGTAGAGTTTGCGCTGACCCTTTGCAACTTCGCCGAACCGAACCACGCCGTCGATTTCGCTGATGACGGCCGTTTCTCGCGGCTTGCGGGCTTCGAACAACTCGACCACACGCGGCAGACCACCGGTGATGTCCTTGGTCTTGGTGGTTTCGCGCGGGATCTTCGCCAGCACGTCGCCCGGGAACACCGTGTCTCCGTCCTGGACCATCAAGTGAGCGCGGGACGGCATGAGGTAGCGCTTGCTGGCCTTGCCCTTGATGACAATGGCAGGCTGCCGCTTCTCATCCGGTGAGTCGGCAACCACATGACGCGACAGGCCGGTGACTTCGTCCACTTCTTCGTGGAGCGTGACGCCTTCCTGCAAGTCCTTGAACTGCGTGGTGCCGCCGATTTCCGTAAGGATCGCGAAGGTGTACGGGTCCCACTCGACCAGTACATCGCCGAGTTTGACTTGATCGCCTTCGTTAACCTTCAGCTTGGCGCCGTAGACAACCGCGTACCGCTCGCGTTCCCGGTTCTTGTCGTCCACCACCGCGATCGACCCCTGGCGGTTCATCACTACCAGGTCGCCGGTCTTGGACTTCACCGTCTGCAATCCAATGAATCGGACTGTTCCGGTAGTTTTGACATCGAGACGGGACTGTTCCGAAACTCGCGACGCCGTACCACCGATATGGAAGGTGCGCATCGTGAGCTGCGTTCCAGGCTCGCCGATCGACTGGGCAGCGATGACGCCAGTAGCTTCGCCGAGTTCGACGAGACGGCCCGAAGCCAGGTTGCGTCCGTAGCACATGACGCAGACGCCGCGCTTCGATTCGCAAGTCAGCACCGACCGGATCTTTACCCGCTCGATACCGGCAGCCTGAATCGCGCCCGCCAGTTCTTCGTGGATTTCCTGGTTGATGTCGACAATGACGTTGCCGTCGTAATCCTTGATCTTCTCGAGCGAGACGCGGCCGATGATGCGGTCACGCAGCGCTTCGATGATCACGCCGGCTTCCACGATACCGGAGACGAAGATGCCGTCCACGGTGCCGCAGTCGTACTCGCTGATGATGACGTCCTGAGCCACGTCGACCAGGCGCCGCGTCAGATAGCCTGAATCGGCCGTCTTGAGCGCCGTATCGGCCAGACCCTTGCGGGCGCCATGCGTCGAGATGAAGTATTCCAACACCGTCAATCCCTCGCGGAAGTTGGCGGTGATGGGCGTCTCGATGATTTCGCCGGTCGGCTTCGCCATCAAGCCGCGCATACCGGAGAGCTGGCGAATCTGTTGTTTCGATCCGCGAGCGCCGGAGTCGGCCATAACGTAAATCGGATTGAGCGCGCCTTCCTTGTCAGCCTTCTGCATCTGGCCGAACATTTCATCGGCAACTTTCTCCGTGATCGCCGACCAGATTTCAATGACCTTGTTGTAGCGCTCACCGTTGGTGATCGCTCCGTCCAGATACTGCTGTTGCACCGCGATTACCTGCTTGTCAGCATCACGAACCAGCGTTCTCTTGTTGTCCGGGATGACCATGTCGTCAATGCCGATCGAGAGCCCAGCGCGCGTCGCGTAACGGAAACCGAGCGACTTGATCTCGTCAAGCATCTTGACGGTGGTTTCGAGGCCGAACCTCAGATAACCGTAGTTCACCAGTTGCCCGATGCCCTTCTTCTTAAGCAGGCCATTGATGTAAGGCATGCCCTCGGGAAGGTGATCGTTCAGGATGGCCCGTCCAACGGTCGTGTTCAGAAATTCACGCTCGTAGTGAACCGGGTCGGTATGGGTGACATCCTGATCGTCGTAAGCAGCGGTCAGGTCCACAACTTCGCCGGTGTAGCGGAGGCGAATTGGAGTCAAGGTTTCGACTTCACCCATTTCGAGTGCGATTACCACTTCGTCAATATTCGCGAACGCGCGGCCTTCCCCCTTGGCGCCAGGCTTGCCCTTGGTCAGGTAGTACAAACCAAGCACCATATCCTGCGTGGGCACGGTAATCGGCTGTCCGGAGGCTGGCGACAGAATGTTGTGCGATGACAACATCAGAACGCTGGCTTCAACCTGCGCTTCCGGCGACAGCGGAATGTGAACCGCCATCTGATCGCCGTCAAAGTCGGCGTTGAAGGCCGTGCAGACCAGCGGGTGGATCTTGATGGCTTTGCCTTCCACCAGCACCGGCTCGAACGCCTGAATGCCCAGACGGTGCAAGGTGGGCGCGCGGTTCAACAGAATCGGATGGTCCTTGATCACCTCTTCGAGGATGTCCCACACCACCGGGAGCCGGTGATAAATAAATGGCTTGAACAGTTCGAGCGCCATCTTCTTCGGAAGACCGCACTGGTGCAGCTTTAGTTCGGGTCCAACCACGATGACGGAGCGGCCCGAGTAGTCCACGCGCTTGCCAAGCAGGTTTTGGCGGAAACGTCCCTGCTTGCCCTTCAGCGTGTCGGAAAGCGACTTCAGCGGGCGGTTGTTCGCGCCACGCAGAACGCGTCCACGACGGCCGTTATCGAATAGAGCGTCGACCGCTTCCTGCAACATGCGCTTTTCGTTGCGCACGATGACTTCAGGAGCGTGCAGATCCATCAGCTTCTTCAACCGGTTGTTACGATTGATGACGCGGCGGTAGAGGTCATTCAAATCGGACGTGGCGAAACGGCCGCCATCCAGTGGAACGAGAGGCCGCAACTCCGGCGGAATGACCGGAATCACATCCAGAATCATCCACTGCGGTTTGTTGCCGCTCTTGCGGAACGCCTCGACCACCTTCAGACGCTTTGCATACTTCAGGCGCTTCTGGAGCGAAGTCTCGTGCTTCATTTTCTCGCGCAGTTCTGTCGACAACCCCTCGACTTCCACGCGTTTCAGAAGCTCCTTGATCGCTTCCGCGCCCATCATGGCTTTAAAGCCGGCCGCGCGATACTGCTGGTCGAGTTCGCGGTACTTGGCTTCGTCCTTGATGATCTCGCGTTCTTTCACCGGAGCATCGCCTGGTTCGACGACCACGTAGGCCTCGAAGTACAGGACCGACTCCAGATCGCGCAGCGAGATATCGAGCAGGTGGCCGATGCGGCTGGGCAGGCCTTTGAAGAACCACACGTGCGAGCAGGGCGAAGCCAACTCGATGTGGCCCAGGCGCTCCCGGCGAACTTTCGACAGCGTCACTTCCACGCCGCACTTGTCGCAGATCACGCCCCGGTGCTTCATGCGCTTGTATTTGCCGCACAAGCATTCCCAGTCGGTTACCGGTCCGAAAATACGCGCGCAAAACAGGCCGTCGCGCTCGGGTTTGAAGGTACGGTAGTTGATGGTTTCGGGCTTAGTGACTTCACCATGCGACCAGCTCCGGATTTTTTCCGGAGATGCCAGGCTGATGCGGATCGCATCAAAATCGGCAATCGGATTCGCCATGTCAAAGGGGCTCGAACGATACAAGGTGTTCCTCCGCTTCCTGCGAGTTCTCACG
>QIAJ01000096.1:0-921 GCA_003225495.1 Acidobacteriota bacterium | reverse complement strand
TAATCATCGTTAGCTGTTCGCCATATTCATTGGACTGGGCAGCCCAAGAGCCAAGCCGCCCGTCCTCATTTCCATCGAATCTCGTTGCCAGTGTGGCCGTCAGCCGCCGAGGACCGACGGCTGACGACTGGATTTTTCAGTCTGCTGCTACCGGTGCCGGCGCCACAGGCTTCTTCTCGCCCAGCGCCGCCTTGATCAGTTCGACATCCAGGCAGAGTGACTGCAATTCGCGAATCAGCACGTTGAACGATTCGGGCACGCCGGGTTCCATGGCGGCCTCGCCCTTCACGATGGCCTCATAAATCTTGGTGCGGCCATACACGTCGTCTGACTTCGCGGTGAGCAGTTCCTGCAAGATGAACGCCGCGCCATACGCTTCCAGCGCCCAGACTTCCATTTCTCCGAAGCGCTGGCCGCCGAACTGCGCCTTGCCACCCAGCGGTTGCTGCGTGATCAGCGAGTACGGTCCGATGGAGCGAGCGTGGATCTTGGTCGTGCAGGTCAGTCTTGCCGGAAGTCGGCAAACCTGCCCGCTCGAGCAGCGTCTTGATTTCGTGCTCGCGCGCGCCGTCAAACACCGGCGATCCCGAGAACACTCCATTCACGAGCGTGGGTGCGACTGACTCGATCTCCTCGTCGCTGAATGCGGCAACGGTATCTGCCAGAGCGGTGTCTTTGAACAGGGCTTTCAGTTCGCGCCGGATGGCTTCAGCGCGGGTATTCTCCGCAAGTATCCGGCTGACCTTCTTACCCAGCTCAAAGCCCGCCCAGCCCAAGTGCGTCTCCAGAATCTGGCCGACGTTCATACGGCTGGGCACGCCCAGGGGATTCAGAACGATCTCCACCGGCGTCCCGTCCGCGAGGTACGGCATGTCCTCTTCGGGCAGGATGCGGGCAATGACGCCTTTGTTCCCGTGACGG
>QIAJ01000095.1 GCA_003225495.1 Acidobacteriota bacterium | reverse complement strand
TGCACGCTGTTGTATCCGACTTTGCGGGCGTAACGAACGGCGTCGAGGAAGTACGGCGACAACGTTGGCTCGCCGCCAGAAAACTGCACTGACATCTGACGACGCGGCTTGATCGTGATGGCATTGTCGAGAACGGTCTTGATTTCTTCCCATGTGAGTTCGTGTACGTAGCCGACCTGATTCGCGTCCATGAAACAGGGATCGCACATCATGTTGCAACGGTTTGTGAGATCGACAGTCAACACCGATCCGCGGCCGTATTTCACGGTCGACGATCCGTGATGATGGAGCTTCTCGTCGTTGTGAGCCTTGATGTCGCGGCCGGGGAAAACTTTTTCGAGATGGTCGGAGAATTCGGTGTCGATCGACATCAGGTCTTCGAAGTGTCCGTGCTTGGGACAATCCTTCACCATCCAGATCTTGCCATCGCGCTCGATGATCTGCGCCTTGATCTCTCCGACTTTTTCGTTCATCAGCACGTCGACTGGCAGTTTTCCGTCGAGAATCTGCTGGCGAATTTCGGGGACGCACTTCGGGCAGAGCGAGTCAGTGGTGCGCGGCCAGCCGAGCGGCGGCTTCGATTTTTCCCACGACTTGAGCAGCGGCTTATCCGACCACTTCGGCGTCGGCGACGGATTCGGCGCAACGCGGTTCAAACGTGAAAAGACGGCCCACGCGCCAGTTGCGGCAACCGTTACGGCCTTCTCGACATACTTGATCGGCTTATGCATTCGCTCTCTCTTTCCTCGGTGGCGCAAATTTAAGACTGCGAAATTTAGAACTCTCCCTCGCTCTCCATTATGGGAACGGGGTAAAAACAGCTTTTCCACGGTGAAACCTGGAAGTTTCAGTACGTGGAGTTTGTCAGGTTGATGTTATTGAAGAATATCGACTGGGCCACGAAAAAGGCAATGAAGGGGAGAAAATCGGGGTTGAGTGGCGAAATAGGGGATTGGCTGGTCCTAAGTTATTGAAAATAATCATGTAGGGACGGGTCTCTGACCCGTCGAGCCGAGCGGAGCTCGGCAGTTGTTTGCACCGCCCAGGAAATCTGCGGCCCTGCGGGCCTGACCGGGTCAGAGACCCGGTCCCACAACATTCATCACAATATTGAAGTGATGACCGACACACTGGCGAACTCAAACATGCCGCTCTAGACTCGACGCAATGTTGGTCGAACCGAAATATCGCTATCGGCGACAGCTCCGTCACCTTCAAAAAGACGAGCGGGCACTATTCATCATGTTCACAACTGCCCGCCGCTGGCCCGATCATGCGCATCTGATCATCAGCCCTCTGCGCCGTCCGGATGGCTGGTGCTGGTGTCTTCCTGAAATCATGCAGGCGATCAAGGGAGCGTCGGCGCGCCGGATCAACAAGTTACTCAATCGTAAGGGGCCGGTTTGGCAGCAGGAGTCCTTCGATCATGTGCTGCGATCGGAGGAGAGTCTGGATCAGAAGATCGAATATCTCTGCAACAATCCTGTGCGAGCGGGGCTAGTCTCTTCGCCCGATCGATATCCATGGCTTTGGAGGGCAAGTGGAGATGTAGGGACGGGTCTCTGACCCGTCCCGGCCCGCAGGGCCGCGGTTTTCGCTGGTCGAGTCGCAAATTTTCCGGTGGCGCACACAGCCGCCGAGCTTCGCTCGGCTGGACGAGTCAGAGACCCGTCCCCACATTAGCCCTTCCCACATCCAGCGGTTATTGCGCCACCAGCTTCAGCACTCTCCCATTGAGGTCGACCACATACACCTCCCCCGCCGCATCTTGCCCGAACGAAGTGATCGTCCGCCCGCTATCCAGCAACATAGTCCGATTCCACATATTCCCCGGAGCCTCGGTCAGGCTCCAGATCTTTCCCGTGAGGTCGCCAAAGATGTAGAGATTAGCGAGACCGGGAATTGCAGTGCCTTTCTCGGCAATGGGAAAAACTTTCCCCGACATGTCGCATCCGCTGGAGGGATTGAAGCAATGGTTGCCCTCCATCACGTTCCATCCAAAATTGCCGCCCTTGGTGATGAGATCGACTTCTTCCCAACTATCCTGTCCCACGTCGCCCGCAAACAGACGAGTACCGCCGCGTTCGAACGAAAAGCGCCACGGATTGCGCAGCCCGTACGCCCAGATCTCCGACGATCCGGCGCCGCCTGTAAAGGGATTGTCCGGCGGGATCGCATACTGCAGCCCGGGAGAAAACGGAGGGTCAACGCCGATCCGCAGAATCTTGCCGAGGAGGACATTGACGTTTTGTCCATTGTTCAGCGGATCGCCTTCACTCCCCCCGTCCCCGAGTCCGATGTAGAGAAAATGATCGGGGCCAAAAGCGAGTTGGCCTCCATTGTGGTTAGTAAAAGGCTGCGGCACGGTCAGGAGGATCCGCTCGCTGGCCGGATCAGCCTGGTTCGGATTCCCGGCCAGAGTCTGGAATTCGGCGATGACCGTGTGTCGTCCACCGATGTCGGTCGTGTAATTCACGTAGAAGAGCCGGTTCGTGCTGTAGTTTGGATGGAACGCCAGACCCAGCAGTCCCTGTTCGATGTTGTCGAAGTTCGTCAGGCTCTGGATGTCGAGAAAGTTCCCCGCCAGCAGCGCTCCGTTTTCAATGATGCGGATGGTGCCGCGCTGCTCCACGACAAAGAAGCGATTGTCGCTAGGCGGACGTTGGAGATCGAGAGGACCGGTGAGTCCGCTCACAACGGTCGTCAGCGCGAGAGTTGGAGGAGGGGGCGGTGGGGGTTCGATGTGGGTGGTGCCGCCGCAGGCGGGCAGGAGAAGCGTTAGGGGGATGAGGGCGAGGAGCGGGAACAGGGTACGGCGGCACATTGGGGTGAGCTTAGCGTAAAGAGCGGGGCCAGGGTAGTGGAGAAATGGGGACGCAAAGGTGAAACGGCTCGGGATCCCATATTTCGAAGGCTGCGAGACATAACAGCCAACCATTACCCTCAGCGGCTAAACAGTTTGCTGAAAACTCACTTTCTTGCTGATCGAACTACGTCAGCGGCTGAAGCCGGCTTTGATTCTGCAGCATTTACGGCACCGCTGAAGCGGCGCCCTGATACGAATCACGAGTTTTTCAGCAAACTGTAAAGCCGGACGTATTCCGGTTCTTACGGCACGACTGAAGTCGTGCCCTTTCACGAACCTCTTCGTTCGGCGCGCACTTCGGCTGCGCTCAGTGCAGGCTCTGAAGGCGCGGGAGAAGGGGCCGCCGATGGGTGGCGAGGGGCGTCGGCATTTTGTTTGCTCGACAGGAATGCAGATCCCTCGCTCCGCTCGGGATGACAGTTCTTTAGGGCTGAAGCGGTGCTCCACCCAAAATCCGGGGGCGGATGCGGTGCTGAAGCGGCGCTCTTCCAACAACACATCTGCCGAACTGCGCTCGGGTGGACGGGTCAGAGACCCGTCCTTACACGTGCTTTAGTGTTTGCGGTTGTAGAGGGAGTGAACGCGCTGGGCCCATTGGGTCATCATGCGTTCCATGGGGGATTCGGGGGCGGGGGATTCGGGGAGAAGGGGCGGCGGGTTCTGCGCTGTCAGCAACTGCAGATCCCTCGCTGCGCTCGGGATGATAGTTCTTTACTGCGGATCCCTCGCCCCCCCCACCCCGTCGCGCGAACACCGGGCTCGTCGGGGGCCCCGGGCCGTTCGGGATGACAGTTCTTTGAAGTGGAATCTTCGGGCTGCGATTGCTGGAAGAGGTGCCAGGCTTCGCGGTATTGCTCGAAGCGGGGAGGGCGTCCGCTGATGTTGCCTTGGGGATAGAAACGGAGGCTGGCGCTGGCGGGGAAGGCGTGGGCGGGGACTACGTACCAGAGATCGAGCGGGAGGATGTAGGCGACGAGGACGTCGATGTCGGCGGCGGTGTAGTGGCCTTTTTTCTTCTGGTCGGTGTAGGTGGATTGGACCTGGTATCCGTTGGCGTTGAGGGACTCGGTGCATTTGATCTGGACGCGCCAGGTGCGGGGGCCGGAGTCAAGGATGAAGTCGTAACGCTCGCTGTCGCCCCAGGGCTTGGAGACGGCGTATCCGAGGCTGGCGGCTTTGACTACGAAGGCGGCTTCGGCTAGTTCTCCGGTGCGCTTGGTGTTGGGGTGCTTGCGAGGCTTGGGCTGGTTGTTGGCTTGGTCGGATTGGGCGTGGATCGTTTCTAGCACGGATGATGGCGGCATGGTTGCGTTCGCGTCCCGCTGGGTGCAGCGTTATGAAAAGTGATGAGAGTGTATTGTCGCACCGGGGTCGGGAGATGGAACTGGATTTTGTGAGTGCGGGCATGAGACGGTTCCGAATTGGGAATTAGTTCTGGCGAAGAAAGTTCCTGTCATAACATCGCAGCGAACGCGACGTCAGAAAAGGGCGCGCCCTTTTGTCATTCATGCGGCGTCGACGTTCTCAAAGTCGCCCAGCAGGAGTTCTCGTTCGGTCAGGGGTTCACATTGCTGGTCGAGAGTCTGATAGGCGGCGCGGTTGGCTTGCTTGAAGTGGTGCAGGGCTGCGCGGGAGGTCCAGCGGTCGAGGGTCAGGTAGCGGCCGGGGTGGTCGAGGTCGCGGATGAGGTCGGTGCCGAGGTAGTCGGGACTCTGGCGGAAGAGTTGGGCCCAGTCGCCGTCGGGACTGTAGATTTTTTCGAAGGCAGAGACGGATTCTGATCGGACCTGGAATTCCCAGAGAGCTAAGTAGTGTGCGGACATGCGGGGCTCGGTTGGACTTGGACATTCTATCGCTGACTATCGCTGACGGGGGCGGGCCAGCATTCAGATCGGACTGGCGGCTCGTCGCGGGCGCTGCGGTCGAGGGCCGCGGGCAGGGCGCCGCGCGGCACACCGACTGCGGGCGCTCTTGATACAATCCTCGGGCGCATGAATCGCGAACATCACAGGAATTACAGCCACGAGTTGCAGCGGGATATGGAAGCGCTCGTCTTTGGGCATGCGGGGCGGCCGCTGCTTGTCTTCCCCAGTTCCCAGGGACGTTTTTTTGAGTATGAAGATGCGGGGATGGTCCGGGTGCTGGCACCGAAGATCGATGCGGGGGAACTGCAACTTTTCTGCGTGGATAGTGTCGATAGCGAGAGTTTGTATAACAAGGGAGTGCACCCGGGATCGCGGATCTGGCGGCATGTGCAGTATGAGCGCTACCTGATTAATGAATTCGTGCCGTTTTTGAAGTGGAAGAACTGGGCTCCGCAGATGGCGGTGACGGGGTGCAGTTTTGGCGGATATCATGCGCTGAATTTTTCTTTGCGGCATCCGGATCTGGTGTCGGCGTGCGTTTGCATGAGCGGTTCGTATGACATCAAGAGTTTTCTTGATGGATATTACGACGACAATGTGTACTTCAATAATCCGGTGGATTATGTGCAGGGGATGAATGATGAATGGTTTCTGAATGGGTATCGCAAGATGAAGATCGTGCTGGGGACGTCGGATTGGGATATGTGTCTGGATGCGAACGTGAAGATGGCAGGGCTGATGCACTCGAAAGGGATTCCGCACTGGCTGGATATCTGGGCCGACAATAGCAAGCACGATTGGCCGCTCTGGCAGCGAATGGCGGGGAAGTATTTCTAGTGTAGGTCGGACACTCTTGTCCGACGGTGTTGGTTTTGGTTTTTGCCTCGGCATAAATCAAGGTCAAGATCAAAATCAAGAGCAACCTCAACGGCGTCGGACAAGAGTGTCGGGGCTACACGGGCGAGGAGAGTATTGGTGAAAAAAATCGGAATTCTATTCGGGATGGAGAATACATTTCCGCCGGCTCTGGTGGAGAAGATCAACTCGATGAATGCGGGAGTTGAGGCGGAATTTGTGAAGATCGGTGGGATCCGGATGGATGAGCCGAAGAAATACGCGGTCATCATCGATCGGATTTCGCAGGATATTCCGTTCTATCGGGCCTATCTGAAGAATGCGATGCTGCAGGGGACGATTGTGATTAACAATCCGTTCTGGTGGACGGCGGACGACAAGTTTTTTAATTACGCGATGGCGCACAAGATCGGTGTGGCAATTCCGCCTACGGTGATTTTGCCGCATCAGAAGCATCCGCCGGATACAACAGATCAGTCGATGCGGAACCTGCTCTTTCCACTCAACTGGGATGAATTGTTTTCTTATGTGGGCTTCCCGGCATTTCTAAAGCCTTATTCGGGGGGCGGGTGGAAGCATGTATATAAGGTGCATTCTCCGGAAGAGTTTTTTCACTTCTATAACCAGACGGGCGATCTTTGCATGACGCTGCAGCATGGGGTTGAGTTTGAGGAATATTTCCGGTGCTATGTCGTGGGACAGGAGAAGGTGCACATCATGCGCTATGACCCTAAGGCTCCCTTTCATGAGCGCTATGTGAAGGGGAATCCGGCGCCGTCGGCAAAGATGAAGGAGCGCGTGGAGAAAGATGCGATCACTCTTTGTAAGGCGCTGGGATATGACTTGAACACGGTGGAATTTGCCGTCGAGGGTGAAGTGCCCTACGCGATTGACTTCATGAATCCGGCGCCGGACGCGGAGGTTACATCCGTCGGGCAGGAAAATTTTCAGTGGGTCATCAATGCCGTCGCTGAGATGGCCGTGAAGAAAGCTTTGAGTGATGAGAAGCCGTATGAGGAGATGCGGTGGGCATCGTTCCTGAGCGGGCCGAAGTGGGTGGACATTCGGACGCCGAAGCCACGCAAGAAAGTCGCGGCTAAAGAGTAAAGCCTTGTTGGTTATGACTGTGATCGTGCTCGTTTGCCTTGCTGGCGTTTTGGCTCCCTTCTTGATCGATGGTTACCATTGGTGGCCTCGCAGAAAGAGGAAATAACGGAGTCAGGCTATCTCGAAAATCTTTACCAGCGCGCCTTCAAACGTGAAGGCGTGCTTAACCATCTGATCGACTATCAATGTGCCGTCCAATGTCCGCACTACCTGGTGGACATCTACTGTTACTCGATTGCCATCGGTTTGGAAACTTTGGGGATCCACTCGGGGATTGACGAGTTTCCATTGGCGGGTCCAATAATTTCGAACTCCTTCGTGGCCGTGAACATTGCCTCCTTCCATACCGTTTGCCCAAATCACATCCGGACGCATGCCGACGAGGCAACGATCGATGTCGCGGGCGTTGAAGGCAGCGTAGAGCTCGGTTAGCAACTGATGTTCGGCTTGCATCTGGACCCTTGGTTTCTGCTATGAGTGCTGGGCTGCGCCCGGCTGGACGGGTCAGAGACCCGTCCGTACACTGCTATAATATTGGGACTTCGGCCAGTTGTCCTCCGACTGGTTGCGTGTAGGGCAATGAAACCATCTTTCACGCTTGGCATTGAAGAGGAATATCAGACGGTCGATCCCGAGACTCGGGATTTGCGGTCGCATATGCATGCCGAAATCATCGAAAAGGGCAAGCTGATCCTGCAGGAACGGGTGAAGGCGGAGATGCACCAGTCGGTGGTGGAAGTTGGAACGTCGGTCTGCAGCAACATTGTGGATGCCAAAGAGGAACTGAAAAAGCTCCGGCGCGACATGATCCGGTTGTCGCGCGAGAACGGGCTGCGACTGGCTTCGGCGGCTACACATCCATTCGCGGATTGGCGTATGCAGGAAGTTACTCCGGATGAGCGGTACAAGAATATTGTCGAGGATCTGCAACTGGTGGCGCGGGCGAACTTGATTTTTGGGTTGCACGTGCACGTGGGTGTCGAGGATCGCGAGACGGCGATCCACTTGATGAATCACGCGCGGTATTTTGTGCCGCATCTTCTTGCCTTGTCTTCGAATTCGCCCTTCTGGCTGGGCATGGACACCGGGCTGAAATCATATCGCTGCAAGGTGTTTGACAAATTTCCGCGTACGAACATGCCAGACTACTTTCCGAGTTGGGGTGAGTACGACAGCTACGTCAAGCTGCTGGTCAAGACAAACTGCATCGACAATGCGAAAAAGATCTGGTGGGACATCCGGCCGCATCCATTCTTCAATACGCTGGAATTCCGGGTCTGCGATATTCCGATGCGCGTGGACGAAACGATTGCGCTGGCGGCGCTGATTCAGGCAACGGTTGCGAAGTTGTACCGGCTGTACTCTGCAAATACCGGGTTCCGGCTCTACCGGCGGTCGTTGCTCATGGAAAACAAGTGGCGGGCGGCGCGCTATGGGCTGGATGGAAAACTGGTTGACTTCGGCAAGCAGACCGAAGTTCCGGAGCGCGAACTGATCGAGGAGTATCTGGAATTTGTCGATGATGTACTCGATGAACTGGGTTCGCGCAAGGAAGTCGAATATATCCGCGAGATTATGAGAATGGGCACGGGCGCGGACCGGCAGTTGAAAGTCTTTCGCAAGACGGGCGACATGAAAGCGGTAGTGGACTACATCATTGAGGAGACCGAGGTTGGCCTGGGCGAGGCGGTGAGTGATGTCCCGACAGCCAGGGCCGTCTGATTCTTGGATGAAGATTGCAGAGACACAACCCACACGACAACTGAATCAATTGCCATTTGATGCGGAACTGACTCCGGGAGCGCGGAACGCGGTGCAGGTGTGCTTGCGAGTGCAGCCGTCGGAGAAAGTTACGGTCATCACCGACGAGGTGACGCTGGAAATCGCTGCGGCTCTGGTGCATGAACTGGAAGCGGTTGGTTGCCGCTACAATTCGTGGGTGATCGAAGACGTGGCCACGCGTCCGCTGGCGGACTTCCCTTTGGCAATTTCGGAAGATTTGGAGACCAGCCAGGTTAGTATTTTCGCGGTGCAGGCGCAGATGAACGAATTGAAGTCGCGCATGCAGATGACGGATGTTGTGAACCGGAAGAAAATCCGGCACGCGCACATGGTGAACATCAACCGCCGAATCATGCTGGAAGGGATGCGCGCTGATTTTCTGAAGGTCGATCGGTTGAGCGCGAAGGTCGCAGACTGCGTGCGGGTTGCAAAACAGATTCGGGCCACGACTGCGGCCGGCACTGACCTGACTGCCGATTTGAATCCCAACTACAAATGGCTGAAGACGAGTGGGATCATCAGCCCGGAGAAGTGGGGAAATCTGCCGGGCGGCGAAGTTTTCACTACGCC
>QIAJ01000094.1 GCA_003225495.1 Acidobacteriota bacterium | reverse complement strand
TTCCTGACGAGCCAAAGACCAGTGTCACAATTGCCAGAAGCGTTGGAGTCGCGATACGCAGGGACGGCCTCGAAGATGAATATGAAATGACTGGCTAGTTCGGATTGGAATCCTGATCGGTTGGCTGCGCCGCACTTTCCTGCTGAACCTGGAAGCGTTTCAATTGCTTCTGAGAGCTCTCCGCTTCCTGGTCCTTCAGTTTTTGAAAAGTAGCCATCGCCTGTTGCGCCTCGGGCATGCGATGCAAACGCCGGTAGACGATCCCTAACTGAAACCATGATTGCTGCAACACCTCGGGATCGGTCTCGGTTTTGGTGGCCTGCTGAAAATGCTCGGCCGCGACCGAGTCGTTTCCGATCTGCATCTCCGCCCGTCCAAGATTGTAGTCAGCGTGGCGAAGGCCGGGCTTCTGACGGAGCGCCGCCTCAATCAGTTCCTTCCGCGAGCACGCCCAGTTTGTATCGCGCAAGGACATTGTATGGATCAATTTCCAACTCCTGAAGAAACGCAGCCTCAGCTTCTTTCGGCTTTCCAGCATTTCGGTATTCCGATCCGAGTTCCTCGTGCAGCCCTGGTTGCTTGGGCGCCAGCTTGATGGCCGCCTCGTACTCGGCGATCGCATCGATGTGGCGCTCTGCGTCCGCGTTGGCTTGCGCCAGCACTTGCCGGACACGCCACGATTTCGGATCGGCTTCGAGCATCTTCGAATAGCTGTTCTTCGACACCAGCAAGTGCGCCTGGCCCCGGTGATAAAGAATGTCGACATCCATGGGCGAAATCTTTGCAGCCTTATCAAGCGCCTCTGCAGCTTCTTCCGGACGATCCTTCGCCAGAGCCACTACGCCCACCCACATCCAGGCTCCTGCATCTTTGGGATAAGCTACAGCCTCCTTTCGAAGAGCCACCAGCGCCGGGTCCAGTTGGTTCAGCTTGTAGTGGGCAATGCCGAGGAACAGATTCGCCCCATGCAGTCGCGGCTTGAGAGCTAATGCCTTCTCGAAACTGGCTATCGCTTCGTCGTGCCGGCCCTGCTCCTCGCGGACCAATCCCAGATTGAAGTACCCTTCCGCGAAAGCAGGCGCCTCCTGGACGACAGAAGCGAATCCTGCGGCCGCATCATCGAGATTCCCCGCTCGCAACGCGTCGGACGCCGCACGGAATTTGTCCGCGGCATTAGGTGGAACCTGCGCCAGAGCTGGAAGAGCTGCGAAGAACAAGCATAGGCCGAGCCATATGGCCATCGCCAGCCGCTTCAGAACTGACATCAGAAAGTGACAGTCCCTGGGGCAGCAGAAGGAAGTCTGCGAGCGGAACTCCACGGAAGTCTGCGTCGCCACCCGAGGTCCTAAAACAGCGTTTATCACGATCTTCAAATCTTACCGCTCCAGACAGCTGAAGGAACCTCGGACCAAAGAAAAACTCCTCCTGCCAACATGCGGGTTGGCAAGAGGAGTAACGTGGCACATGGCCGCGAAAACGTCAGAATTCGTAACGCAAGGTCAGCTGAATTGCCCTTGGTGCGTTCTGCACAGCATGGCCGCCTCCGCCGGGTGAACCAAACGTCCCGCTGAATGGATTGCCATCCAGTTGTCCGAAGACGTGCCGGTTGAACGCGTTGGGTATGTCCATTTTGAAGGTGATTGTCTGACCTTCGGCAATCAGAGTGCGCTTGGTGATGGAGAAATCTTCGTTGATATACCACGGACTTCGGATGCCGCTGAAGAAGAGTGGCATATTGCCAAAGGTGTAGCCACGTTGCGCGACAAGATCTGATGCATTCGGGTCTATAATCGCCGCACAGTTAAAGAAATTGTTCGTGCTGGGCTGCCCAGTGGCAGGATCCGTTTGGTTCTTAAACGTTCCATCAGGATTTGCGTCACAACCGCTGGGAGAACTACTAAATGGATCATAGTGCGATGCATTTGGACTGATTAATGGCACGCCTGGAATCTGACTGAAACGAAAACTCCCGCTGGTAAATGTCTGCAGAGTTGTCGCAAACGCATTAATCATGACTGGTGCGCCCGACTGGTAGCGGTGAATACCGCCCACCTGCCAGCCGCCTGCGATTTTGCTCGCCACGCCATGGTTGAGTAATTTCTTCCCCGGACCCATTGGAAGCTCGTAGAGGTAGCTGAGCACGAAGGTATGAGGAACATCCTGGTAGCTCACTGCTTTCTCCGCCTTCAGGTTATAGGGATTCTGCGCGCCGAAGACATTGGAGTTGAAACCGCTGAACGTTGGGAAGCTACTGTCCGCGTTGGTCAGTGTCTTCGAGAATGTGTATGAGGCGAGCAGGTTGAGTCCGTTGCGGAAGCGTCGTTCCAGCTTAGCTTGCAGAGCGTGGTAACTCGACTGACCAGAGTTCTCGAGCGGGCTGTTGTCGACGGTGCGGTATTGCGGGAGCGGTCGCAGCAATTGACCGAGCGTGTCTTGACCCGAAGGCGACCAGAGCGGGCCAAACCATGACGGCACGGTAATGCCAAGTGTGGCAAGGTCAGTCTGGGCCTGAGGATCATTCACGTTAAGGAAAAGATCATTGCCCAAACCGTAGAACGCAGGATTGAGGGTGTTGAGCTGGGCAAGGTTGGAGTGAAGGCGCGTGGAGCGCGCGCCGACATAGCCAATATTCATGATCAGATCTTTGGTCAGTTCGTGCTGCATTTCGAAGCTCCAATTCTGGATCATGCCAGGCTTGCCATAATTGGCCCCTACAAAGAAGGGCGACGAGTCTGTCCCAGTCAGTAGCGTGGGATCTTGTACTGGAGGAGCGTAGCTTGGAAAACCAAGATCAGGTGACTGCACAGCCGAAAAAGCGTCAGAAGACTGGAATACAGGACTGACGCTGGTGCCGGTCGTCAACGCGCCTCCGAAGTCCGAGTATTGCAATGGGGCATAGTAGATGGAGTACCCTCCCCGAAATACTGTGTCGTCCTTCCACGCATATGAGAAACCGATGCGTGGGCCGAAATTCTTGTAATAAGTCTTTGCGCCGGCAGCTCTTGAACCGAAAATCAGCGCCCCCGGGGCACCCCCCGCGAGTGTATTGGGAGTGTTCAGATCGAGCACGGAATTCGCATCGTGGGGTTCATGCCTGGGGGTGTCGACGGAATATCGAAGTCCGAGATTCAGGACGAGGTTGGACCGAACTTTGAAGTCATCCTCGACATACCCAGCATAGTAGTTGGAGGACCAGCGTGGCTGGATGTCGATGAAGGTCAGCGATTCCTTGTGCGGAGCGCCAAGGAGAAAACTGGCAAACGGATCCCCGCTGTTATTACTATTTGGGATGTACGCCGTCTGGAAACTGGCAAAATCATATCTGGGAGACGTGTTAGCGAAGCTCACCCGCGAAAACTGGAATGGGCGCCATTCGAAACCGACCTTGATCATGTGACGGCCTTTGGCCCATGAAACATTATCCGACACCACAAGGCTGTTCGGAACATTGTGGTCATCGTTGGCAGCGCTGTAATCCAAGTAGCCGACCGAGACCGGGCTCGATTGGAAGTTATCGAAGGTACTCGGTGGGAATACCTGGCCACTCGCGCCAGTAATACCCAGCGTTGCGTCCCAATCCTGACCTGTAACGCTCTGTCCCTTGCTGAAATTAGTGAGCCGGTTGAGGCCCACGACGAACATATCCAAACCGCACGTAATGCGTGAAGTTGGAATTAATAAAATTGGGATCGACCGGTCGCGGAAGACTCTGAGAACCATTTAAGTCTTCCTGGTCCCGGCTGCTGTAAGAGAAGAATGCCTTGCCTTTCTGCGACACGTTGAAGTCGATCTTGACCGTCATCGTCGTATCACGGACAGGATTAGCGGCAGTGAAAAGGAAATTATTGCAAATCGGCGCATTACAGCCTGGGCCGTTGGTGTCGCTCCCGACTGGCAAGAATTGCAGGTTATTTTTGGAAACAGTGCTTATGCGGTCGGAAGGAATTACATTGTCGACCGTGAATGGCAGGCGACAGGGCTGGCCGCCAACGACTTGAGTTGTTGCCGGATCGAAGATCTCACCCTGAAGGATCTGTTTTCCATTGCAAGGATTGATGATCGGCTGTGGGTTTGGACCTCCGGTAGTTAGGCCTGGCCCCAGCAGTCTTGTGAAGTCTCCCGACCGCTCTGCCTCGGTCGCGAGAGTGTTTACGTTCGACTTGCCCAGGTTGTTGCGATATTGTTCCCACGAGAAGAAGAAAAATAGTTTGTCTTTCCCGTTGTAAAGTTTGGGAATCCAGACTGGTCCTCCGAGAGCTCCACCGAAATCGTTCTGATGATCTCGCCCCTTGGGCGCACCGTTAAAGTTGTTGTTCCAGGAATTCGCGTTGAGTTTGTCATTGCGGAAGAAATTGAAGGCGGTTCCATGGAACTTGTTTGTCCCGGATTTAGTGGCAAAGCTTTCGACACCGCCGCTGGTGCGGCCGAATTCGGCGGGAATCGTTGCGGTGAGGACCTTGAACTCGCTTAACGCTTCAACGGACGGGGCAGTCTGATCGAACGCCGAGCCGCTATCGGCACGCTGTGTGCTCACCCCGTCGAGAATGACCTCAGTTGCGAAATTCTGGCCTCCCCCAATTTTCGACTCGAAGATGCCGCCCGACGAATGGTCACTGTTAGTGCCGGGACCCGCGGTTCCGGGCGCCAGGAAAACGAAAGATTCCGGAGACCGCAAGAAACTTTGACTGGAAGCACTCAAAGATAGCGGCAGGTCCTGAATTTGTTTCGTTGTAACCACCGTCCCGATCTCCGACGACTCTGTTTGCAACGTGGGTGCATCGGCGACCACAGTTAGGGTTTCCTTCGTGTCGCCTACTGCCATTGTGATGTCGAGGGAACTGACTGTGTTAACTTGGACAACGACGCCGGTGCGTTCCGCGGTTTTAAATCCGGTAGCCGCAGCTTTAATGTTGTAAGTGCCCGGCCTGATTTCCGAAATTCGATAAGCGCCGGCCGAACTCGACACTGCGTTATACACCGTGCCCGTCTCCGCTCCGGTTACCGTAATCGTCGCGCCTGGTACCACGGCGCCCGAGTTATCGAGAATTGTGCCTGCGAGGGTGCCGCGGTCGGATTGCGCGAAGCCGGTTATCGCGCACACTGCCAGCAACCAAGCGATCGTGACACATCTCCGCATCCCATTCAGCCAACGCATACTATTCTCCCGTCGTCAGCAACTGCTTGATTTTGGAAAATCCCCACGCGCACTGCGCGCCTGCATCGGGATTTCTAATTGCAGAATCCACCGAACAGGACGCAATTCAGCCCACTCCGGCTCTTTCACGAGCTGGAAAGTCACCCCACTGCCGCGGTCGGAGTTTATGAAACGGATCGGATGTCTGTCTATCATACGGTTGCATGGGAGTCTCACTATACTTTCGTATAGCTACTGGAATGTTGAGCTTGGAGATTAAGCAAGGAGAGGTGTCGAGTGTGCCCTGATCCACATTCAGGCGATCACGATTTTTTCAGACCAGGGATCCTGAAGGTCGCGGGAATCACCTTCGGCGGGAGCGGGGGGAAGCACCACCTCTGAAGGTACTGGCGAAGCGTCGGATACTTCCTGCCTGGTCCCAGGGGGAGAGAGACTACGGGAATCGATCGGCAGCAGATGTACGTTCTGCGCCGCCCACTTTGCCGCCAAGCCATTCAGAGGGCTCTTGGTGTTGTATTCCTGGTAAGCAATCATCCGCCCCAGTCGCACGATGAGGTCGTCGAGGCGTTCGGAAGCCGCCCAGAAATCTCCCGTGCAGACCATGGATTCATCAAAATTCGGATGGAAGACCGGCGTCAGCATCCGGCACTGCGGCGCCCTGCGTGGATAGCCGAGCGAGAGATTCACCTCCAGCACATGCTGATCTCGTTCCAGGATCTCGCCGGAGGGTGACACGAATAATCCGCGGATGTTGTAAGTAAAGCGGTACACCTCAGGCGGAATGCCCGCCTTTCCCGTGATCTGGATCAGCGGCCAGTTTCGCAGATGGCTTTCCAGCGTTTGCTCGTCCAGCAGGAGCCGTCGGATGCGAGGAGAAGGCATAACTATTTTTCAACTGCAAAAGCGCTACGATACCACTCCGGTTTTCTTCCAGCGTGCGATACGGTTGACCTGATACTGGATATAAATCGTGCTGAAGAAGAAGGTCATGGCACCGCTCATTTGCAGGCCCATCTTCTCGTTCCAGTTGTAGTACTCCTCCATGGCGGACTTTATGCTGAAGATACCCACCAGGTAAATAATCACGCCCGCAAGAATGAAGACGCTTCCGATTGGGGCCAGCGAACTACCGGTCATAATAACCAGGGTCCCGGCAATAATCCCGGCAGGGTACATGGCAACCAGCACCAGGGGCTTATTGTTGTTGATCAGCTTGCGCGCCCAGTTTGCGAGCACCAGTGCCCAGATCATGTTGAACAACTGGCGTGTCACGATGTCGAGGACCAGCACGATGCCCCAATGCAAATTCGGAGCGAGCGGCACAAGTTGAGGAGCGGGCTCGGCGGCCGCGGCAGCTCCCGCCGATGAAACCGCAGTAGCAGGGATGTTCCCCAGAATCTGCGAGACCGGCGCCCATGCAGTCATCCCCTCGCTTTGTGCGAGATCCTCTACCGTGATATTTCCCGATTGAACGTAGCGCTGCAATTCAGCCAGCGTATAAGGACCGAACTTCTGGTCGCCGCGCTGTACGAAGTACTGCATAGAACTCCTCCCCTAAGAACTGAATTGAACTCCGCTGCTGTCGCGATCGATGGTGCAGATATCAATGATGGCCCAAAGCCAGCTCATCGGACTGCCGAACCCCAGCGTCAAAACGGTGATCGCAAGCTGCGCCGCCGCCTTCTTGTGATAGCCGGCGTACCAGTTATGCGCGCCGAACGGACCAAGTAAGGCGCCCAGGATCATGAAGCCCATTCGATTCTTAGGCTCACCGGGCTGAACTGATTGCTCGGACGCAGCAGCAATTGCGGAATTGTCTTCATATGGCGAAAAAATCGAGGGCACAACCCGATAAGCAATCTGTTGCAGCTCTTCATTCGTCATGGCGCGGCCGGGTGGAGGTGGCGGCGGCGCGGGGGCCAGGATGGGAGGGGCTGCCGTCGAAAGAGCCGGAGCAGTTGCCACCGCCGCACCTGTATTCATCAAGTCTGGCGCCGAAATACTCAGCTTCGGTTCTTCGGGCGGCGCGCACTTGCAACCGAAAACCGTACATCCGTTGTTCTCTTCGTAGCAGTCCTGATGATGGGGTGTTTCGCAACCGCTGCAGACGATCGATTGCTCCGAGTCGGCGATCGGCCCCTGACAGTACGGACATAGAATGGCCGTCACGCCCGATGTCGCTCCTTGTATCGGAATGAATACCGGCCGACCTGCAACAAATCCCCATCTTGCAAGACCCGTGCCTGAATCGAATGTCCCGCGAAGAAAACGTTGCCTGTAGCCCGGATCTGTACTCGAGAACCGTTGATTTCAACGACCGCGTGCTCCGGGAGGATATTGGGATCCTTGAATAAATAAATGTCAGATTCCTGGCGGCTGCCGATTGCGGTCCGATTCTTGTAGAGAATGAATTGCTTTCCCGCGAGCGGGCCGGCGGTGACGTAAAGCCAGCGGTCTTTCAACGCGCTTTCCACCAGGCCCATACCTACGCCAGTGGCAACGCCTACGAGCCCGAATCCGACAGCGCGGCTGACCGCGCCCCCGTGCGTCATCATGGCAATCGGGTTGAACACAAGTCCACCGATGCCAGCTCCGATAATGCCGCCGAGTACCCCGTACTTCCCCTTCTTGGAAGACTGGCCCACGATGCCATACACCAAACCGCCCGCGGCCCCGAATACCATCCATGCAATGCCCCGGGCAATCCAGAAAGCAGGATTTCCTTGCGATTGTGCGCCGGCCTCAAAGCAAAACTGCATGCCGATCGCATAAATAACGTTCGCCACAAACGAAAAAACAAATCCAAGTACCAGCCCAAGCGGGAGGGAGAGAAGGCCGCGGAGCAATGCCTTTCGAACGGAGCGTTCAACCGTGCTCTCGGCAATCGCGAAGCCAAACGACATGAGAGCGATGATCAAGGGGATCATCACCATTTCGCCCCAGCTTCTGGTTCCGGGTGCGTCAATAAAGCCAGGTTCGGCAATACCCCATCCGGCAAGCGCCCCAAGAGTTCCCGCGATCCCAAGGTAGAACCAACCCTGCAATAGAATGCTGCCCCGCTCTTCGGGCAGAGCAGGACCTTGTTCAGCAGCTTCTGTTACGGTGCCGTAAGAACGGACTCCAGTTGGACTGGTCGTGACTGGCGCGGCCTGCGGTTCGGAGACGGCAACATTTGCCAGGTCCTCCAACGTGATCTTGATGCCCGCTTTATCGTTACTGCTTGTCATGACCCGCCTTTCCGGCATCCGTTGATCCTGATTTTGCAGGAGGGTTGGAGGTCGCTGCCTGACCGTTCTGCGGAGAATCCACCCTTGGTCTGTCAGATTCTCGCTGCCGTAGTTCGAGCGGTTGGCCAGTAAGCGGATCGACCGGCACCGGAACTACCATAACGCGCGGGAAAAAGTACCAGCCGATCATGAATCCAATTAGCAGTACGGATAAGTAAGACAGGACTGTGGTCGTCAATTGAGTCAAGGAAATCGTTTCGGAGTCCTCTGGCTCGGGCGTCCATCGCTGTCCGGTTGGAGGCTCATCATCTTCCGATGCACTCATTACGGGTTCAGGACGACCTCCGACCTCGGCTCCTTCGCCACCTTGCCGGTCGATGATCTGGATCTGAGTAAGCCGTTCAATGCGCCCACTGACCCATCCGAAACAGCCTTCTTCGTCAGAATGCGGGTCACATACCCACGCTACCTGCTTAGGAGAAGAGAAAAAATTCTTATGAATAAATGTGTCGTGATCGGAAAGAAAAATTCCAAAGCCGGGATGCGAATGGTACCAACCTACGATCCGCTGGTTCGGATACTGCTGGTCTTTAACTTTGTAGATATGTTCCCAGGTGTCCTGGGTGAACGTGACGTGCGCCCCGGCCTGCTCAGCATTCACGCCGCTGATACAGGCTTCAACCTCCATTCCGCCACCGTCCTCGTGTCCAACGAGAACGCCGCACACCTCAGTTTTGATACTGGAGCGGGCATGCCGCCGGATTTGGCGAACTACGTCGCTGCCGATTGCCATCCACGGGCGTTCGTTCTCTTTTTCTTTTGACCGGCGGCTCATTCTAGATTTCCCTCGGCAGGACGGTTCCCAGCACCAGCGAAGCATCGCCGTACGGGATGTATCCCATCTCGTGCGTTATTGAACGCGCGACGAAAAGATCCAGAAGAGGCAATCCAAGTTGATCAAGGCGCCGGTAGCCGAAGTCTTCGCTTCCAGAAAATCTATGAACCGACACTACCGTGCGCAGATTTCCATCCTTAGGACAAGACGCTTCCTGAAGGCGAAGTTTACCGGCAGGAGAATACTTCTCCTCTTCTTCCCCACATGACGGGCAGACGAATTTCTGAATGACGTCACGACTGAATTCGATTACAACCTCATCGGTGCCGGCGTCTGCCCGCGCGCGCTGAAGTAGCTGCGCCAACGTCAAATCACGGGAACTTTCCGGCAGGTGAACGATGTCCGGAACCGTGTAATGACTCATGCAATCGGGATTTTCTGTGTACTCCACTGTGTACGAGGAGTGATTCAGCCCCTCGAAGATATATCCTTTGCCGGTAAGCGTAGGCAGGCCGTGGATCATCTTCACGGCCTCCTGCACCTGAATGCCGGCGATCACGGAAGATATCGTCGGCGTGGTCGGCGCTTTGCCTTCGTCATTCTGCTCGAGAGCCAGCAGGTTGCAAGACATGCGTTTTTCCAGCAAGGCCCAATCCATCTCGCCCAGTGTGCACTCGTAGCAGGGAGGAACGCCCGGCGCGAACACGCGAACCACTCCGTTGATGCCTTCAATCGCACCGTCAAACCAGGGGCGGTTTACCTTCCATGCGCAACGATTGATCCACAGCCGGGCCTCTCGGTTATCGAGTCCTGCGATGATGACGTCGCTCCATTCAAAGAGACCGAGGCCACAGCCGTACACTACATTTTCGACCAGCGGTTGGACGACGGAGTCGGTAGCGATTCTCTGATAAGCATCAGCTGCGACGTTCGCCTTAAATTTTCCGATGTCTTCGCTTCGATAGAGAATAGTCCGGGAGAGGTTCGACTCATCGATGCGATCCAGGTCTACGACGATCACCTTGCGAAAGCCGAGCAAAGCTGCGTTCTTAAGAATTTCATTTCCCAGCGCGCCCGCCCCGATCACCAGTAGCCGGCAGTTCGCGATCTTCGTCTGATCCCACCAGGGAATCAAACGGAATCGGCTGTAGCGGTCTTCCTGCAATTCTCCTCGAATTACCGGTTCCACTGGGCGCCTGCTGTTATTTCTGGCTGGAGCCGCAGGATATCGCCGTCCTGCACCTGGGCCTGAGATAAGGTTTGGGTATCCTGAATTTGCCGACCCGAATTTTTGTGGTGGAACTTATAACTCAGGGGAGCGCCGTCCGGACCATTCGTCGGAAGCCGCAATTTTTGCACGAGAACGGCCACGATCTTGTTGCAGGGGGCATCGTCCGGGAGTTCCACGGGCACGCGCTTGTTTTCAGTTGAGTCGTAAACAGTTACGTTGATGTTCGCCATTTCTAGTTAGGCCTGCGCGTCAATTCGGTTACTACTGCACGCTCGCCTTGGAGTCATGCTGCTGCTTCGAGCGAGCCTGGAAGTCTATCAGGCGTTGCTGTCCGGTGCCAAAGTACATCCAGCCGGAACCATCAAGTAACGCATCGGCACGAGCAGCGAAATTGAGGTTCTCGGCATTCGGATCGTTGTGTTTGTCGATCACCGACGTGACAATCGCGACCAAATTCCCTTTGTCATCGAAAACCGGACCTCCACTGTTGCCGGGACTCGCCGCCGCGGTCATCTGGACTATCCCTTGGTCAGTTCGTGAAATAACTCCGGTGCTGAGCGTGAACCGCAGCCCTTCAGGATGACCGATTACGAAGATATTTTCCCCCTGCGTGACGTCATTGCCGCCTGCCACAGGCTGCGAGAAGTCGCCGTGCCCTGATTCCCGAGGTAACCACAACAGGAGGAGGTCCAGATACTGATGTTGAGCCACCACTTCTGCCCCTGCCCAGGTTCCGGTAGCCATCGCCAGGAGGGCGTGAAGATCGTCTTTCCCCGCTTTTCGATAGGAGCCCGTCATCACGTGGCGTGCCGTCACGAAAAGGTATCCCGCCGATGTGGCTTGCAGCAGCGTGCCCGCTCCGAAGCCGCCCGAAGCAATATCTCGTTCATGAATCCAGGAGCGATGGGTGGGCGCAATTACCGCCACTAGTGGCTTCAGTTCCTGGGAAACATCCTTTGCGGACATCGCGGCTGAGGCCGGCAGATGTGGGAAGTCGGAGCGCTCATCGAGTTCGGCTAAGCTACGACTTACAAATGAAGGAGGCGGCACCAGAGAAACGGCCAGGATTGCGGCGGCGCAAGTAATCAACCCGCTGGCGGTCAACAAAGTAGCGAGAAAGCCTGTCCAACCGTGCCGTGCTCGGGGCGGTAACCCTCGCATGGCAAAACGAAGAACGATGGCAATCACGCACAGTAATGGGAGTGCGAGTACAAGCGGCCACATTGCTAACTTAGCCCACCATGCGACCGGGGCAGGGAGCTTAGGCTCCAGACGGGTAGGCCCTTCGGTTGGCAGCTTGGTTTCCGCCACCTCAATAGTACTAATGACTATCTTTTCCATTTGTTCGAGGAGCCCGGGGGGACAGGAGGCGAGGCAATTCTTGGGTATTTCAAGGAAAATTGCAAGGAGTTTCGCGTGAGCGTCCTTGATCTATGCTGCGGAAAGTGAACTGAGACACTACCTGCGGAGCGAAACGGAGGGAAAACAACAGGCGATCTTAGCGCGTCCGATATCTGGACTACTTCTTTGCAGCCCGGATCTTAGCCCACCGTTTTCGTTGCGCCGCTGCAATCCGCTTACGACCGGCGGCTGAGATTGTTCTGGTCTTGCGGCCGGCAGGCTTCATCTTGGCCCCGTGCAGATATGCCTTGCCAAACGCAGTCAAAGCGGCGGTTACACGGTGCAGTTCATCTTGAAGGCGGTTGCGTTCCGTCTGAAGTTGGCTGACTACAGCCTGCATCATTGATTTGGCCATGACCTCATCGTATCACTGGCACTGGGCCGGCAGCATGGTTTCCGCGCGAGGTACCTTCGTAATTTTCTCTTAACAGTCCAGGCAAGCTCTAATAGAATGGCAATCTCACTTTGGAATCCTGAATATGAACAATTTGGGGCTGTGCCTTGTCCTACAGCTGTTTTTAGCATTCGGAATGGCCGGGCTGTTCTGGCCTGATAAGGTTTTGCCAGTGTTCGATGTCCTCATGTTTCCGTGGGCGGCCAGCTACCGGTCGGTTCGTGCCAATAGCATCGCAGCCATTGGACTGTCACTTTTGCTTCTCATCAGCATTCTTACTGGTAATCACTGATCGAATCGTGTCTCGGCGACCTACTCCGCCGCGATGGGCTCAGGAAGGCGGATCGTGCCTTTCGTCTGCGCCCGTATCACCAAACTCTGTCCATGACGACCATAGTTCGCCAGGACAGCCGGCTTCGCCCAATCCAGATCCCAACCATTTTCAATTGCAATAACCGTGTATGAGCCGGGACTCACGTTGTAAAGGCTGAAACTTCCGTCTAAGTCCGTCTGATCCCGGCGGAAACGATCATGATTGGCTTCCGGATCCTTGGGAATCAGAACGACCATGGCCCCGTCAACGCCCTTTCCATTCCGTTTCGCAAAACCCTCGACAGTTGCCGAGCCTCCCAGCAGCGACACTGAAATTGAAACCGAGGCGCCCGCGGGAATGGTCAGACTCCGGCCCGAAACCCCTCCTCCCTCCCACGAGATGCGTTGAACCGAGAACACTTGATTCTGCAATCCCGCCAGCACGTCGTACTTGCCGGGGATAACGTCTGCGAAGTTAGCCTCGCCTTTCGTGTCTACCTCTGATCGGATTACCTTCCCCTTGTTGTCTCTCAACCCGAGCTGTAACTGCGGCGGAACTCCTGTCGTACTCGACCCCGTCCCTTCGATAGTTACTTTGACCTTGCTGGTCGAGTTGCCAGACGAACCGTCCAGCTCTTGGCTACTGGTGAGATTGACCGAACTAGGCTCCCTCAATTGACCATTTGAGTCCGGCATCCGGACCATATACCGGCCCGCGGCGATGCCAGTGAGTTCATAAACTCCGGGTGAGACACCCTGAATGTTGCCCTCAACATCTTCGACTCCATCGAACGAGGGACGTTGCAGTTGGGGAAACGCAACTTGACTATTCTCCGCAAAGCGGAAAAGCAAGTGAAGGGCAGGCGCCGGTGTCAGGTGGATATCAGCCTCGAGCCGGTCGCCACCGCGGACCGGAATGGGCGATGCGGAATCGGTGTCGGTGGTGTCGCCGTAAAACGTGACCGAATACGCGACATCGAGAGTCGGGTCCACCTGTGATGGAGGAGGAGTGGCATCTCCGGACGCCGACGGCGCATGCACCGCATACCACGGAGTCGCTTTGGCGGACACGAAATACGTACCTTCATCGAGAGTCGCCACCTCGTATCTGCCTTGATCGTCGGTCGTGGCGCTGCGGTAGCGCGAAACCTGGCTAATCCCCGAGAAGCGGTTCTCGCGGTAAACCGTGATTTGCGCATTCCGCACCGGTTCACCGGATTCATCGAGGACTCTACCGCTCAGTACCGCATTCGGCGCAAGTCGCAAAGTGAGGTTCGCGGCATCGACGTCCGCGCCTGTCACAATCGCGGTGGAGAACTGGTCGTGCTGATTGTAGGCAGCGGTAATGAATCCGCGCTTTGCCCCTTGCAGCGCGAACTTTCCCGCCGGGACGTGAAATTCAAAACGTCCATCGTCGGCGGTTACGACATACTGGATATTTTCTCGAATCTTCGCATCTGCAATCGTGACGCGCGTACGCGCCAGAGGACTTCCGCCCTTGGAATTCACAACCCTGCCGGCAATCCGGTACGGCCCGCTCGGGATTTCCCCCGGCTCGGCATTCGGAGTCTGGGCCTGGATCTTCAAAGAAGCGCAAAGGAGTCCACACAGCACGAGCGCCAGCGGCGCGAGTTGTCGAAAATTCCTCATCATCATTCGCTATTCGCTCGCAGGGATCAGTTGCAATCGCACATGTTCTGTCTGGCCGCCGATCAGGCGCACTACGAGTCCCTTTCCATCATAGGCCTGCATGGCTTCCGGATTCCGGTATTCGAGTTCCGACTGGGGGTGTTCAAAAGCGAGTACCTGATAGGCGCCCGGTGGCAATGGCGGCGAGGAAAAACTTCCGTCCGGTCCCACCCAAACTTCCGTGAACTGCCCTTGGTTAGGAACTCCGGTTCTCATCGATCCATCCGTGATACCGGCTGTCCCGCTGGTTGACGGCGGAAGGCCCTCCACCATTCCGTCGATTTCGCCGGTATCGTCTCGCATGGTGATTTCAATGGGGGAAGTGGTTCCTCCTCCACCGACCACAAGAGGCTCATGTTGCAAATCAACGCTCCCCGATCGAACAGCCGCCGCGTATCCACGAGTGGAATTCACTCTCACCCAGTAACGCCCGGGCCTGACATTGTCCATCACCAATGACTCGTCGCCGGGCCCCGTCGGATTACGCAATCCACCGACACCTCCGCGCTCGGCATCGTCGGCCGGTTCGAGACTGACATTCAAGTAACGCCGCGGACCTTTCAGCGTGATCGACTTCCGATTGATGCCAAACGTGATCGAACCCGAGTGATCGTCGGAGGTGAATTCTTCCTTGACGTCAATCCGGATCGACGCATTCGGCAAGAGAGTCATCGGCGGCCCTTGTACAGTTCCTCCGCTGACGTTGATCGTCATTGACCCAGTGGCGGAGATCTGCCCGAACGTCGACGCCTCGATGGTATAACTTCCGTTCGGCAGCAGGCCTTCTATTGCCCGATCTCGATTGTTGTATCCAAGTGAGAAGCCCGGCCCATGATGTCCCGCAACACTGACACTTATGTTGACGCCGGTTTCGGGCGGGGCGTTGGAGATCGGGATGTGAATGGGATGGTATGGTCTCCGGGCGATCGTCACGTTCGCCACCGCGGTCATACCTGCTGATAACTGAATTGTTCCTGCGGTACTGAAGTCTGACGCATTCTGAAAGTAAGCGGGTGGATAGCCATATAGCTGTCCCTTGGGGTCACGAGTCAGTGGGTCCCGGTCGAGCGATTCGCGCGTTAGCACCTTGTACGTTCCGGCGGGCAACTCGGCAAAGCGGAACTCGCCATCCGAGCGCGACTGCGTGCCTCCTGCCGGAACCCACCTCGCAATGCCATCCATTACCTGGCGCCGGTAGACCTGCAAGAAAATACTGTCAGGCGGTTCTGAAGTAGGAAGAGTCACTAGTCCTTCGGGAACGAGTTCGATTGTCAGTTCTTTCGCAGACAAATCCTGCGCCGAGAACTCGGCGTCTCGAACAAACCCGGGCTTGCGTGCAGTCAACGCCACCGGACGGTTCGGGTTCACACCCAGCAGATTCTCCTGCCCCGCGGCAGGCGCAGGAAACCTAAACGCAAAATGTCCTTCATTGTCGCTCATGGTTGCGAACCGGTTGTCGGGAGAAGAAACCAGCGCACGCGGGATCGCGGCGTGCGTGATGCTGTTGATCACAGTTCCGTGCATGCTATCGGTCTTGTCGCTGGAGGTGAGTTGCGCCGACACCGAATTCCCGCTCATCATCCCTATCCCTGCCATAAACAGGGCAATGACGTGCGTCGAAAAAATTCGATAACTCCTACTTTGTCGTCGATTCCGGCGCGACCCGGGACCGATGACGCATCGTTCTAAACCCTTCACAAATAGACAGCTCCCTACCCTCAGTATTGTGATGCAAGATTCCCCAAAATAGAAACCCCTGCCGGGGCTTCCAATCAATCGAGTTATACTCACGCCCAGAAACGATGGCCAACATTCTTTACGGCGTGAACGGTGAGGGTTCCGGCCACTCCACGCGCGCCAAAGAAGTCATCTCTCATCTGGAGCGCGCTGGGCACAATGTCCACGTCGTCTCGTTCGACCGTGGCTTGGTGAACCTCCGCCGCGATTTCGAAGTCACGGAGATCCACGGCTGGCGCCTCGCTTACGTCGATAACCGGGTCCGCTATCGGCAAACCGTGACCAAGAACCTGCTCGGTGCACGGAAAGCAGTCGCCAGTCTGGAGCGTCTCAAAAAACTCAGCGAAGAATGGCAGATCGGCCTGGTGATCACCGATTTCGAACCACTCTCCTGTCATATTGGACACCGCCGGCAGGTCCCCGTCATCTCGATCGACAATCAGCATTGCCTGACCAATGCCGACGTTTCTTATCCGCGCGATTACCGGACGGACGCGGCCGCTACGAAAATGGTCGTCCGCATGATGGTCCCTCGGGCCGACGCTTACCTCATCACCTCGTTCTTCAACACCAAAGTGACCCGGAGCAAGTCTTTCCTGTTTCCACCCATCTTGCGAGAAAACGTGTTGCGAGCCAAGGCCCGGACCGGAGAGCAGGTTCTGGTTTATGTGACGTTTCCGGCGCCCGGGCTCGCCAAGATTCTGGCCTCGGTCCGTTGTCCATTTATTGCATACGGCTTCGGCCGCGAAGGGCGGGACGGAAATATCCTGTACAGGAAACCGAGCCTCGATGAATTTCTGAAAGACCTGATCAGCGCCAAGGCGGTCGTCGCGAATGCCGGCTTCTCGCTCGTCACCGAAGCGCTTCATCTCGGCAAGCCCTACCTCGCCATGCCCGTCGCGCACCAGTTCGAACAGATCTTCAACGCCTACTGGCTCGACAAGGCCGGCTACGGAGCATCTTGGCCAGATTTAAATCGTGAGCGCGTCGAATCGTTTCTTTTTAATGTGCCTCACTATCGCGAGAACCTCAAAACCTACCCGCGCCAGGGAAATGAAGCATTGTTCACTAAACTCGACTCTCTCATTGCCGAGCACACATCGTGAAGTCACGTAATACTAATGCGCTGAAATGTTGGCCAGTGGCAATCGCCACCGGACTCGTGCTTGCACTGGGTGCCAGCATTTCATTCGGTCAAAGCGGCGCCGTCTCGCCTCAGGCTCCCACGATTGGAACCGTTCGCGTCGATGCAAACCCTGCCCGCGTGATCAACTCGTTCGATCCCGATCGCGCTTTAGGGAGTTCGCTCGACGTTCTGTCACGCGCGGGAATCGACAAGGTGCATTCGCCGCACATTGTCCAGGAATCGCTCTCCGCTGGCTGGGGGCCGATCACCTACCGAAACAATACGGAGCTTCGCATGGGCGCGTGGCATTGGGCCGAAAACGGCGCCTGGAGTGACGCCGTCCACCAGAGCGGATACTTCACCGGCAGCACCGATCTGAAAGAACCGACGCGCTACATTCTCGCCTACGCGCTGCCGCACCGGGGATTTTCAACCAGCGGCGACGACCCAGTTCCCGGCCCGAACCTCAGCTATTGGAAGAGCAACCCGTACCTGACAAGCCATTTCACCGGCGAGAGCGATTTGCTGCATCCGCAATGGGTTGTCGTCGATTTGCGCACGCCCAGGTCAGTGAATGCCGTTCGCATCGCATGGGCCAGTCCGCACGCTGTCACGTATCAGGTCGAGTACTGGGAAGGGAAGGACGCCCTCGACTTCGACCGGGGTCCAGAGGGTCAATGGAAAGTATTCCCGTCGGGCGTTGTGAAGAATTCGCCGGGCGGCACCGCTACTCTCAAACTGTCCGACGTTCCAGTCTCCACTCAGTTCCTGCGCGTCCTGATGACCGAATCATCGAACACCTGCGATCTGCACGGTTCCGGCGACATTCGCAATTGTGTCGGATACGCAATTGAGTCCATCGAGGCTGGCACCCTCGATGGAAACGGCGGTGCGAACAACCAATTCGTGAATGC
>QIAJ01000093.1 GCA_003225495.1 Acidobacteriota bacterium | reverse complement strand
GCGACAGCCTGTATCACAACAATCGAGACGGCACGTTCAGCGATGTTTCGAAAACCGCTGGCGTCGACGATGCCGCCGGCTACTACGGGCTCGGTGTGGTGTGGAGCGACTTTAACGACGACGGGCGGCCCGACGTTTTTATCGCCGACGATTCCACTCCTAATTATCTCTATCGCAACGATGGCAAAGGGCACCTTTCCGATATCAGCTATATTTCGGGCACTGCGGTCAGCAGTGATGGCGGTGAGATGGCAGGAATGGGAATCGCCGTCTGCGACTTCAATCACACCGGACGCTTTTCGATTCACATTACGAATTTCGAGGACCAAAGTAATTCGCTCTATCGCAACGACGGCAACATGGCCTTTACCGACGTCGCCTACGCGGCCGGCATCGGACAGATCACACTCCCCTACATGGGCTGGGGCACGGGATGCTTCGACTTCGACAATGACGGATGGCCCGATCTGTTCGTGGTTAATGGCCATGTATATCCCCAGGTCGACTCGCTGGTTGCCGGCCCGAAGTACCGCCAGCGCAAACTTGTGTTCCTGAACCAGCGGGATGGCACATTCTCCGATATCAGCAACGTTGTGGGACCGGCCGTGGCGGTCCCGCAGGCAAGCCGCGGCGCGGCTTTTGGCGATCTCGACAATGACGGAAAAGTCGACGTGGTCGTCGAAAATATCGATGGCTCTCCAATGATTCTCCACAACGACAGTGCCAACGCTGCGCACTGGATCACACTTCAGTTAATTGGCACCCGCAACAACCGACTGGCGCTCGGAGCGAAGGTTCGATTAGTTACTGGATCACTTTCCCAGATCGACGAGGTCCGTAGCGGAGGCAGCTATCTCTCGCAAAATGATTTGCGACTACATTTTGGACTGGGCTCTATAGGGAAGGTGGACGATGTCGAGATCCGCTGGCCTTCAGGCGTTACACAAACGCTGCACAACCTCTCAGCGGATCACATCTACATAGTCAGAGAAGGCGAAGGGATCGTAACAGCAGACAAATTGCGAACGAAACGAGTGAAGACCAATCCGCCGGCAGTCGGCCAGAAATAGAGAATAATGAGTGTTGGGTAAAAAGTTACAGTTGGGTCTGACCGCGCTGACGTTGGCAGTGGTCGTCAGCGCCGGAACGCACGCGCTCTGGAGCCAGCCCGCAACTCCTACGCATCCTGCCACCATCTCCGATCAGGTAGCGACCGAAGATCGTGTTCGTAAGCCCGGCTGGTGGCCGACCAAGGGTAGCTTTCCATCCAACGCGTACGTGGGCGCCGGAACCTGCGCCCAATGCCATGCAGACCTGGTAGCCGCTCAAAGCACAACCTCGATGGCAAAAACAGCGACCCGGGCAGCAGCCTCCGAGTTACTAAAGCAGCATCCACTCAGTTACAAGCTCGGTCCGTATTCCTATCAGGCAACGCGTGGTGAAGCGGCAGCAACTTACTCCGTCGCTGACGGCGCGAATTCCTATTCGACCAATTTACAGTGGTCATTTGGAATTCGAATGGGACAATCGTACCTATTCGAAAGGAATGGCGGCATCTTCATGGCGCCCCTGACATATTATCCGGAACACGGTGCCTGGGACTTCACAGTAGACCAGGCGCACTCCATACCGGACTCTCTCGAGAAGGCCGTGGGCCGGCATCTTCTCGACAGCGAAGTACGTGGCTGCTTCAACTGCCATAACACCGCTGCGACTACCAGCGACCGCTTTGATCCCGACCATTCCACTCCGGGACTCACCTGCGAAGCCTGTCATGGGCCGGGCGCCGACCATGTCTCTGCCGTAAAGTCGGGCCTCGCGGAACAGGGAAACACGATGATTATGAACCCGCGTCATCTTAATCCCGTGGAATCGATTGATTTCTGCGGTTCGTGCCACCGCACCTGGTGGGACGTGACCCTGAGCGGATCTACCGGAATCACTTCGCTTCGGTTCCCGCCGTACCGCCTGGAGAATAGCCGATGTTGGGGAAAAGGGGATGCCAGATTGACCTGCGTGGCATGCCACGATCCTCATCGGCCATTGGAACGCGAAGCCGCCGCCTACGACTCACGCTGCCTCGCTTGCCATATAAATGCGGCTGGCGCGAAATCCACTGTGGACCATCCTGGCGGCGCGTGCCCTGTCGCTCGCAAGGACTGCGTCAGTTGCCACATGCAAAAGTTTCAGGTCGTGGATATTCCGGTCAAATTCACCGATCATCAGATACGCGTGATCCGGACAAGCGATGCGATACCGAGATAGATCAAGAAGTTTAAGGAGGAGGAGCGAGTTTGCCCGCCTGGATCCTTTCTTCTGATCCGCGCGATCTCGCCACAGTAAGTAAGTATGCTCGGCGTCCGCAATTTCATCCTTGGAAACATCATTGTCCGCCGCCACTCCATCGATCACGGGATCGTAACCGTCGGCGGCATCGCGCTCGGCGAGCGGCTTCCCATTGAGAAAGTGGTTATAGAGATTCTCTTCAATCTTCGAATTCAGTTTCTTCGCGTCGCCAGCGATCTGCTTCCAGTCGAGGTGCAGCTCGCTGGCAATCTGATCCATTTTCTTGCCGGCTTTCAATTGCGCTGCGATATCGTCCATCTTGGCGCCGCCCTTCACCAGAACATGGGCAATGTAGAGATCGCCATAGTTGACGTTCATAGTGCGACGTTCCGTGACCATGTCGTGGCGCTTCACTTCGAGCGCGTCTCCCACGGTAGCGCTAACCACACGCCGTCCGGTGGCATCGGTGGCCATAGCAGTGATTTTGTACAGCTGTTTGTCAGCTTTCTGTTGATCGTCCCCAAATGCGGCGATTGAACAGATGAGGATGAGTAGAGTGGCGGAAAGATACGAAATCCGCTTCATGATTATTCCTCCAAATTAAAATTCGTGGGAAGAACCTCGATTGCAGATAATGCAACTCCTATCCAAAGTACTTTAGCATGATCTGTTGCGGCCGGACCGCCGGTTTGTGACGAGATGAATGGCGTCCAGCCGCCGTCAAGACATAACACTGTCTGCACTTCTTTTCTTTTTAGCACCGCATTGGATACAATTTCAGTCAGCAGCGCCCTGACGGTTCATGAGTTCCGCATGAACCACATTGCCTGGCTGTTGTCCCTTCTCATCGTTAGCAGTTCTCTTGTCGCATCCGCCGACGACCGCCAAAAAGCCGAAAAGCAAGTCCGCAAAATCACCGCCATGGCGACTGACAAAGTTGGGCGTCGGATGGTCAGCATGAGCATTGCGGACACCCTTAAAATTCCCCGTCCCGTGATGGTCGAGCAGCGCCGCAAGAGCGGCCTTGATTACGGCTCCTTTTTTGTCGCGCGCGAACTCGTTGCGAGCGGCCTGGCCATGGGAGACATCATGGCAGGCGTGACCGCGGGCAAAACCATCTGGCAGATCGGCGACGAGCAGCATGCCAACTGGAAGCAGATTGAAGCTGACGCAAAGAAGCAGAACAGCAGGATAGAGGATTACATTTACCGGCACTTTCTGAACAAGAAAAACGATGAAGCA
>QIAJ01000015.1 GCA_003225495.1 Acidobacteriota bacterium | reverse complement strand
GAAAGTGGCCTTCGGCGTGCAAATCATATGTCGCAGTCGCTTTTCCCGACCCGTCTCCATGTGTTCGAAAAGCTGTCAGGAGTTGTCGTCTCGATGATTCGACTTCTCTCTGGCGAGCAGCTGATTTCGGCTAGCCGCTGAGGTAGGTGTATATGGATTACCCGGCTTCGCAGTTGACCCTCGGTCTTCTTCCTGAACCACGACCCCGTTGGCAGAAGTTCGTTTTCAGCTACGGCGTTCAGTCGCTCATTATGGTCTTCGCACTGGTTTCCGCGATTCTCCATCCTGAGATTCTGGAAATACCCTTGCGCGATTACCATTTCGTGAGCCTGGTCAATACACCGCCGCCAGTGCCGCAGAAGCCAGCGCCCGTCCGTACCTTCCCTACTCCGAAAATTGCTGAGGTCGTGCCACCGCGTCCCGAAGCCCTGCGTGTGCCCAAAGAACTGACGATTCCAAAGAAGAAGGACATCCCAGAGGTTCAGGCTCCGAAAGTGGAACTGGCTGCGAAGATCGATCCCATTCCCGATTCCAAACCGGTAATGCCGAAACAGCTGGTGCGTACCAACGTGTTCTCGACCGGCAGTTCGGCCACTCCAACCATGGCCGCCGATCCGAAAAAAGTTCAAACCGGTGGCATGGGCGATCCCAATGGGGTCCCAGCTAAAGAGAACAAGGGGCATGCGGTCACGATCGCGCAGCTCGGTTCCTTTGAAATGCCCGCTGGACCTGGGTACGGTAATGGCACCGGTGGATCAAAAGGTGCGCGCGGTGTTGTCGCCAGCGCCGGCTTCGGCAACGGCGTTGCCACGGGAGACAATTCCGGCAGAGTTTCCGCATCGCGCGGCACTGTCCGCCAGGGCGGCTTTGGCGATGCCGACGTAGTAGCGCCCTCTCCGGCGAAATCGAAGGCGGCCGAGCCGGTTGCCAAAACGATTCCGGCTGAGATTACTTTCAAGCCTCGCCCGGTTTACACCGAAGAGGGACGCCGTCTTAAAGTTGAAGGCGAAGTCCTGATCGAAGTGGTGTTCACCGCGAACGGGCAAGTGCGCATACAACGGGTTGTACAGGGGTTAGGTCACGGACTCGACGAGTCGGCCATCCAGGCAGCACAGAAGATCCAATTCAAGCCCGCCCTCAAGGACGGTCAACCCTCTGATTTCCAGGCAGTACTGCACATCGTGTTTCAGCTCGCATCCTAGGTACAATAGAAACAAATCCTAGGTAGAATGAAACAACCGAATATGCTGCGTGCCAAATTTGTGTCGTTCTCCCTCGTCTGTTTGTTTGCAGTAGCTTTGTTATCCCAGACGTCGCCGGCTCCCTCCACCACTAACCCGGAGTCCCAACCGCAGCCCTCGAATCGCGATGCCGCCACTCAGGGAGCCCCAGCGGCCAGCTTCGATCAGGTCATCGATCGCGCCATCGTGCGGGAGCATTTCTTTATCGCGCAGATGAGACAGCTGCATCCTCTGGTCGAAACCTATCTCCAGAATCTCAGAGACGACAAAGAGCTGAACATGACCGTCCCCGCCAGCGATCTCTATTTCCTTGGTCGGCTGGACATGAGCAACGGTACCGACGATCGCACCTTCACATCTCCGACAACCGGCGGCCTCGGCAAACGGATGCTCAGCAAGTTGAGCAATGTTTACACGATGAAGTTTCTGCCTCTGGGTTTTGCCCAGATGGTGATCATGGACGAAGATTTCCAGCGCAAGTTTTACGATTTCACCTTCGTCCGCCGTGAATTTCTCGGCGAAGTTCGCTGCATCGTGCTTGATGTCGCTCCCAAGAAGGACGCCGGCAAGGGGCGTTTCCTTGGCCGCATTTGGGTAGAAGATCAGGACTACAACATCGTCCGCTTCAACGGCACTTACTATCCTCATCCCCGTTCCAGCTACTACCTGCACTTTGACAGCTGGCGGCTGAACATGCGCCCCGGCCTCTGGCTGCCCGCGTTTGTTTACTCCGAGGAATCCGATCTCAAGTACCGCATTGGCCAAACCATCCATTACAAGGCTCAGACTCGTCTCTGGGGTTACAACCTGAAAGACCTGCGCCGCAGTTCCGAATTTACCGACATCACTGTGGACGCGCCTCAGCCGGTTCAGGATCAGAGCCAGAAGTCGCAGGATGCAAGCCCCATCGAAGCGCAGCGCGCATGGGAACGTCAGGCCGAAATCAACGTCATCGACCGCTTGCAACAGATCGGCCTGATTGCGCCTGAGGGCGAGATCGATAAAGTTTTACAAACCGTCGTCAACAACGTGATGATTACCAACAACCTCGACATTCAGCCCGAGGTACATTGTCGCGTTCTGCTGACCACCCCGCTCGAGTCTTTCACAATCGGCCACACCATCGTGATGAGCCGCGGCATGGTGGATGTTCTGCCCGACGAAGCCTCGCTCGCGATGGTGCTCACGCACGAACTGGCTCACATCGTTCTCGGACACAAGCTCGATACCAAACTCGCATTCAACGACCGCATGTTCTTTCCCGACGAGCGCACATTTGAGCGCATGGATTTCGGACGCGATAAGGGCGAAGAGGAGGCAGCTGACAAGAAAGCTCTCGAGCTGATCAATAACTCGCCTTACAAAGACAAGATGGCGACTCCCGGCCTCTTCCTGAAAGCGGTCCAGACGCGCGCGCCGGCTCTTAAGAACCTGATCCGGCCACATCTGGGCGACAGCCTTCTGAACGGGGATGCCATTCGCATGTCTCCGCTGATGACCGCGTCGCCGGCATTCGATATCAAAAAGACCGATCAGGTCGCAGCATTGCCGTTGGGCGGCCGCGTAAGAGTCGATCCCTGGACCAATCGCCTCGAACTCATCAAAGCCAAACCCGTCACTCTCAATTCTCCGGCCGAGAAGATGCCCTTTGAGGTCACCCCCTTCTCTCCGTTCTTAACTAGGCTAGCCACACAGGTTCCGGCCACCGCGAGTTCGGCCGCTCCGGCTGCGGCAACTCGCCCTGCGGCTGCAGCAGCGCCATCTACTGCGGGTGGAGCGGCTCCGGAAACAACTTCTCCAACTCCCTCGCCCGGCAGCAGCACGGCTCCTGATACGGCAGCGCCCGCTGCCACGCCGCCGGCTACGACGCCGTCGGCTCCTGACAAATCACCACCCGAAAAATCCCCACAGACTCCTTCGGCTCCATAGTTCTCAGGCGCTACAGGAATTGCCAGGGCTTGAACAGATCAGCGCTGACGAAGATTTAAAACGAGGGAACAAATAAGCGCGCAACCGGGAATCTGGTTTCGCTGAGAGACTTTCGTCCGCGACGGGCAATGGACGGTAGCAACAAGTGTTGCGAAAGCCAATTCTCCAAGAGGTAAGGAATGGGGACCGTCGCAGGCAGTAGCTAAAGGGGATGATCTTTCTGCTATTGCGACAGTGAGTTCGACACCTGACTGAACACATTGTTGGCATTGCCACCGATCAGACGGACTGTTCCAATCACGATCACGAGAATCACCGCCAGCATCACCGCGTATTCCGCGACGTCTTGCCCGTGATCTTCTCTCCACAATTGACGGATAGTTGCGATCACTGTATAGCCCCCATGTGTCGACACTCGGATACCTCTCTACCTGCAAACACAAGATCCCGTTGTCGATCTACCTGTAAGGGTATCGCCCTCAAATGCCTCAGCCCAATAGCACACCAGTGACACGAAGTGGCACTTTAGTGCCTTGTCCCGAAACCGCGTCATAGCACTATTTATTACCGTAAGTCATTGATTACACAATCGTTTTCAGCGGAAGACCCTGATTTACCGCAAATAGCGCCAGCTCCAGGCGGGTGGAAACCCCCAGTTTATCGAAGATATTGCTCAGGTGGTGCTTCACCGTATCCTCGCTGATTTTGAAGTATTCGGCGATTTCGCGGTTTGCATATCCCGCCACCACGGCCGATACAATCTCCAGTTCCCGGGGCGTTAAACCGAATTTCTTCTGCTTCGATTCCTCACTAGAACTCTGCATGAGGTTGCGCAGATACTGCACCAGGTTCGAAACGCTGTCACGCCCCACCCAATACTCGCCCGACATCACCGCGTGGATACTCTTCAACAACAGCTGCGTCGCGGAGTCTTTCAGTACTACACCCCGGGCGCCGAGTTGCAATGCTTCGACGATCTGTTTTTTCTCCGCCGCCGCGGTCAACAGAATTATTCGGACCGATCCGGCCCCGGTACTCGTGCTCAGATCACGCAGAGCGTCCAGTCCGGTATGGTGCGGCATGGCCAGATCGAGGAGCAAAATGTCGGGCTTGATTTCCGTTGCCAGCTTGACTGCCTCGCGCCCATCGCAAGCTTCGCCCACGACTTTCATGTCCGACTCAGCTTCGAGGAGCCGTCGCAGACCATCGCGGAAAATAGGGTGATCGTCAGCGATCACGATGCGGATGGTACGGCCTTGTCTATCCATTGGTTATCTTTCGTGCCGGCGGAATTCGCACCTCTACTCGGGCACCATGCCCCGGGTTCGATTCTATCGTGAGTTCGCCCGCAAGCAAGCGCACCCTCTCACGGATTACCGCCGGCCCTTTCCCCGAAATTTCCAGTTCATTCTCCGACAGCCTTCCTGAGAAGGGAAAGCCTTTCCCGTCATCTTCCACCGTTAACTGGACATTGCCCAACCGTTGCGCCAGCCGCACCAGTACGTGCCGCGCGCCGCTATGCTTGCGGACATTCACCAGGCTTTCCTGCACAATGCGCGCAAGTTCCCTGCACACCTTCTGCGGCAACTCGACCTTCTCAATCTCGCTTATAAATTCAGCTGAAATACCTGTCTCCCTGCGGAATCGCTCGACGGTGTCTGCTACAAAACCCGGGAGCCGCTCGGCATCCACCTCGAACGACTTCATCTCTTGCATCAACTCCCGCAGCTTCAGCACCTCTTCGCGCAACAACTTCTGAATACGCGACAGTTCGCTCGTTACCACTGGCTGCTGTCCTGACTGCCGCCGCACCACGTCGAGTTGCATCTCGACAGCGATCAGAGACTGGATCGCCCCGTCGTGCAGCTCGCGCGCGAACCGCGCCCGCTCAACCGCGCCGGCGCGCTCCCGCAGACGCCGCATCAGGTACACGTTATAAATCGCCGGGCCTACCTGCTGCGCGAATTCCTGCAGGAACCGGAGTTCCTCTTCCGGGTCTCCGATTCTTTGGGGATCAAAAATGAACACCCGCCCGACCCACTCTTGGCCGAAGCCGAATGCAACCGATCCCACCGCCTGAAACGGCTCGATGCGCATCAAGGTTTCCAGAAATACCGGGTCGGCATCGCGCAAGCGGTGTCCGCCCCGATCCAGAAGCACCGACTCGATCTGTTTTCCATTTCGCCACGCATAAACCGCGTCGGCCGGGGAATCAAAGAGGTAAGTGGCCTCGGTATCGGGAAGAGCATCGCGCCAGCGCAGCAAAGGAGTACCTTCCGTCGTGCGATGCACATCCGCCAGAAATACCCGGTAGCTGTTGGCTTCCTGCGAAGCGCTCAAGACCCTGCGAGCGCCGTATAGGCCCAGCACCTCGCCGAGGATCTCTTGCATCGTGGCCGTAAGCCCGGCTTCAACGCGAGCGGAACTCAAAACTCGCGTAATGACCACCCGCTCGGCGCGCAGCTTCTTCTCATTTTCCGACATGTATCCGAGCAGGAGCCCTAGCACCATCAGGTACACCGAACTCATGAAAAGTTGTTGTGGATCGATGCGCTGCACACCAAAAACAAACCGCGGGAGGTGGATTGCGTGCAACCACCCGTTCACCGTTGATTCGAGCCCTGCATTGACTGCCAGACCCTCCGCCCATAGCAGAACTACCGCAATCACGGCGGTGCCAACGGTCTCCCACAATCCCCAGCGGTAGGCCGCTGCCGCCATCACAAAAACAAAGAACAAGAAGAAAGGGCCCCGCTCAGAGGTCGTGAATAATGAGATCAACACCGGCCACAAGATATCGGCGCCGTGCACCACCAGCCGAAACGCCCGCGTGGATTGGTTTCGGAAGCGCACCAGCAGCATGACCACTACGGAATGGGCGAGATACACCGTCAGCAGCCAGTACAGCCAGAACGAATAAACCACGCCACGTCCGGGCTCCATCCACAGCGTGATCAGCGTGGCGATGGTCAGCGACACGCGGGCTGTGGCCAGCCAGCGCTCCGTGCGCCGGATCTCACCCGAAGTCAAGGGCGCTCGAAAGCGCCACAAATCGCGATATTTTGGAATCACCTGACCCAAGGGACGTCTCGCCGCAGCCTATCGGTTTCTGCGTGCCCAATTCTACGGTCATTGCGCGCGGAACTCCAACACGACTGCCCGAGAGATTTCGCGAACCGGTCTACCAGTTGGGATTACTCTAGTAATCGCTTTCTTCCTGAATTGCGCTCTAGAATGAAGCCGGAGCAGTCTGCGTGTCTCGGCGCGATAAATTCTGGACCCTCGCACTCGCACTTCTCGTGCTGGCGCAGGTCATTGCATCCCTCGTAGTGCCACGCGGGGACGCTCTGACCATTGCTAGCGACTCGATCCAGGGCACTTTGCTGCTGCTGGCGACCGCCGCATTTCTGCCCAACACCACAGCGACTCGCACCCCTTCGCACCGTACCCGCGCGTTCTGGATTCTTACCGGAAGCGGCATGTTTTTTTGGCTTAGTTACCAGGGCATGTGGAATTACTTCGAGGTCTACAAGCGCGCCGAGGTTCCGAACCCTTTCATCGGCGACGTCGTTCTGTTCCTTCATCTCGTTCCCATGATGGCGGCGCTCGCCCTGCTCCCGCATCTTCAGGAAGATGAACGCGACGCGCGGATCCGCATGCTTGATTTTGCGCTCCTGTTGATCTGGTGGGTCTTCTTGTACGTGTATGCCGTGATCCCTTGGCAGACGGTGCATGTAAACGAACCCGCCTACAGCAGCAATTTCAACGCCACCTATCTCACTGAAAAACTTGTCCTGCTGATCGCGCTGGTCCTCATCACCTATAACGCTCATGGAGGCTGGCGGCATCTCTACGCGCAACTCCTGGGGGCATGTGCGCTCTATGCTTCCAGTTCGTATGTCGCGAATTACGCCATAGGTCGCCAGACCTATTACACCGGAAGCTTCTATGACATACCATTGATCCTGTCCATGGTGTGGTTGGCCCTCATTGGAAGGTTCGCGGTCCGTTTCAACCTCTCCGAGGCAAAGAGGTCTCAGCCTCTCCTGGGAGTTTGGATCACCCGCCTCGGCATGCTCGCCCTCTTCAGTCTTCCCTGGTTTGCGCTCTACGCTCAGCTCGAGGCCGGTTCGCCGGATTCTGTGCGAAATTTCCGCAGCACTTTGAGTCTCATCACAATGGTTGTGATGGGCACCTTGCTCTTCGTTCGCCAAACCCTGCTTGGAAACGAACTGGCTCAACTGCTGACTGAATCACGGCGATCCTTCGAAGACCTGAAAACCTTGCAGGCGCAGCTTATCCACTCCGAAAAACTTGCCTCGCTCGGGCAACTTGTCGGTGGCGCCGCGCACGAGATTAACAACCCACTCACCGCCATGCTCGGATACTCCGACCTTCTGAGTGCATCCCAGATGCCGCCGCAGGAACAGAATCTCGCCGCGCGCATCGCAGCACAGGTCCGTCGCACGAGAACGCTGGTCGCCAGCCTTCTGACATTCGTCCGTCAAGCGCCGGCCCGCATGTCCGCCATCGACGTGAACTCGGTGTTGCAAACGGCGATGCGCCTGCTTGCCCCTCAACTCGATGTGGAAGCCGCCGCCTTCCAACTCGATCTCGGCACAGGAATGCCGCCTGTGCTTGCCGATTCCAATCAGCTTCTGCACGTGTGCCTGCACCTCGCCGGACAAATCGGAGCGCTGCCTCATCCCGAAGACGATTCTGGTGTTCACATTCGAACCCGCCACGACGGCTATGCAGTCAGCATTGAATTCAGTTCCAGCGCGGCGTCTTCAAGCCAATATGAGCCTTTGCTGGATTCACGAAAGGCATCGCAGAACTCCACGCTTTCACTGGGTGCTTGTGCGCGAATCGTAACGGAGCACGGCGGCCGTATCCTTGCTCAACGCTCCGATGAAGAGTATGTCGCTTTTCGTGTAGAACTGCCGGTAGCCATGAAGTCCTCGACCCCATCAGAACTGGCCGTTTCCAACCGTGCCGTGGCCAGCAGCAGCTCTTAAGAGACGTCAGATTGCAGAAGTGAAATCTCGCCCCCGCTGCGTAACCTCCGCAGCCAGCTTCTAACCTCTGACCTTAAGCCACCGTTCTTTTCAACTGCCCGCAGGCCGCAAAAATGTCACGCCCGCGTGGCCGCCGCACGAACGCCGGAATCCCCGCCGCCACCAGAATCCGCTTAAATTCCGCCACTCGTTCCTGCGACGGCGTCCGGTAAGACAACTCAGCGCCCGAATTGAGCGCAATCAAATTAATCTTCGCCCTCATTCCACGCACCAGTTCAGCCAGTTCGCGTGCATGTTCTGGCGCATCATTTACCGCGTCCAGAAGCACGTATTCAAACGTCAGCTTCTCCCGTGCCCGCAAAGGAAACGCCCGCGCCGCCCCCAGCAAATCCTTGAGATTCCATTTCCTGTTCAGCGGCATCACCTCGCTGCGCAGCCCGTCATTCGACGCGTTCAGCGAAATCGCCAGCTTCGGACGCACCGTCTCCCGTCCAAAATCGTGGATTCTCGGCACAATCCCGGCCGTCGAAACCGTCATCCGCGCCTCCGGGATCCCGACGCCTTCGACCAGCAATTGCACCGACTTGATGAAATTGTCATAGTTCAGGAAAGGCTCCCCCATTCCCATGAAGACAATGTTCACGCGTTGCATTGGCGGCTGCACTCCTTGATCGCGCAGCACCGCCGCAATCTGCCCGACGATCTCCCCGGACGTGAGATTTCGCTTCACGCCCAGCAGCGCCGTGAAACAAAAGCGGCAATTCACCGCGCACCCCACCTGGCTCGAAACACAGATCGTTGCGCGCCGGAAGGGCGCGCCGGTGGCGGGGGCTTCCTCCTCATCGCCCGCTTCGCTGCCATCCCCGGTTTCTCCGTCGTCGCCTTCCGGCATCCATACGGTTTCAACCGTTTCCCCGTCCGCTAACCCCATCAGATAACGCACCGTGCCGTCGCTCGATAGAAATTTTCGCGATATCTTTGGCAATCCCACCCGCCATCCCAACTCTCCCAGCCGCGCGCGATACTCATTGGATAGCGTAGAGATCTCCTCCAGCGTTTCCACCCTCTGCCGGTATACCGCCTCAAATAACTGCTGCCCTCGATATGCCGGTTGGCCAGAATCCACTACTAGAGTCGTCAGTTCCTGTGAAGTGAGCCCCAAGAGCGAGTTGGCCTGCAAAGTTTCCATGGTTTGAACCACCTTTGGGAGTTTAGCGCAGGTTATGCATGCGGGCGGCGTGGCGAAGCTCAGCTCGTAACTGTAAGAAATCACAAGGCTAACGTCACTCTCCGCGCAATCGGTCGCGATATGGGAAAATAGAGCACATCAATGGTTAAAGAAACCCGCAACATTCATCGGCGTGTATTGCCGAACGGCCTGACCGTGATCACCGAGCAGATGTCCCATATCCGCTCTGTTTCGATCGGCATCTGGCTCAAATCCGGCTCCCGCGATGAAGACTCCGAACGCAATGGCATCTCCCATTTCATCGAACACATGGTGTTCAAGGGCACCGAGAGCCGCTCGGCCGAAGCCATTGCGCGTCAGGTCGACTCCATCGGTGGCAACATGGACGCCTTCACGGCCAAGGAATGTATCTGTTTTAACATCAAGATTCTCGATGAGCACGTTTCCATCGCCCTTGACGTTCTCAGCGACCTGGTCCTGCGTCCGGTGTTCGACGCCAATGACATCGCCCGCGAGCGCGGCGTTATCCTCGAAGAAATAAAAATGGACGAGGACAGTCCTGACTACCTCGTCCACGAAATCTTCACACAAAGTTTTTGGAAAGACCACGCTCTCGGAAAGCCCATCCTCGGAACGCGCGATACCGTCAAGCGCTTCGAACGCTCTGCTGTCTCCCAACACTATGGAAGCCGCTTCGCTCCCGGTAACCTGATCGTCGCTGCCGCCGGCAATCTCGATCACAAAACATTTGTCGATTTCGTGGCCAAGCATTTCGAGCACATGAAGCCCGTCAGCAACGGCTATCACTCGCCCGCACCCAAGACTTTCGCTCGCATCAACATGCGTAACAAGAAGTCTCTCGAGCAGGTTCAGATTTGTATTGGAGTGCCTTCGCATCCAATCGCACACGAGCGGCGCTACGCTTCCTATGTCCTGAATACTCTGCTGGGCGGCGGAATGAGTTCGCGCCTGTTCCAGAACATTCGCGAGCGTCAGGGCTTGGCCTACGCGATTTACAGTGACCTCAATCCTTATCGAGATACCGGATGCATGGGCGTCTACGCCGGTACGTCGCGCGAATCGGCAACTAAAGTTGTCGAATCCGTTATCGCGGAGTTCCGCAATCTTAAGTCCGCGCTCATTCCAGAGGAAGAATTGCGCCGCGCCAAGGACCAACTCAAAGGCAGCCTGATGCTGTCCCTCGAATCGTCTACCGCCCGCATGTCGAACCTGGCGCGACAGGAAATGTATTTCGACCGCTTCTACGGCCTCGACGAACTCATCGACCGCATCGAAGCCGTCACCGCCGAAGACCTGAAACAAACGGCCGACGAATTCTTTCGCACCGACCAGATCGCCGTGACAGTCCTCGGCAATCTGAATGGACTAAAGCTAACTCGCGATCAACTGGTCTGCTAACCTAACCTGTGGCGCAAGGTCCATGGCCTGCGCCACCGCGATCGTGAAGCATGCCGCTCCCTATTGTGTGCGAAGCATCATCTGCGTCCCGCTATCCAGATGGACGTTGTCCGTCTCCGAACTGATCACGGACGCCTGACCCGCAGCCTTGAGTGACACACCTTTCATGCCCACCACTCCCTGGCTGGTCGGCCCCAGTGGCGCCACCGTGCTGCCCTGAGGCGATGACGGGTCTGTCCCCGAAGCCGGTCCCGACGGATAAGTTGCCGGTCGTTCCGCAGCACGCGCGCCGCCCATGCCACCTCCACCGCCAGTTGAAGTAGGGGCGCCTGCGCTTGGCGTCCCACCGCTATTATCCATATCGCCCGTCGACGCAACTCCGCTTTGCAGCGGACGAGCGATTGCCTGTACCGCAGCCTGAATCGGCACATCATGTCCATCTTTCATCGAAACGCGATCGAACGCAATGGCCACCATTGCATCAGGCGACTCCTTGCTGTGCGCTTTCGCTTCAGTCACGTGCCCGATGACTTTCGTATTCTTCGCAATCACGACCTTCCCGTGCGACAACAGATCGATGGGAATCTTGGCTTCAACTTTGTCGCCAGCTTTGGCCTTTTTGGAATCCACCGACTTCGACAGTTCCACCGGAATGACCGTCCCCGCCGGAAACTGATTTGCATTCTGCGCCTGACCCGCTGCGTCTTGCCCAGTTGCAGCGCCCGGCTGCTGCGCACCTGTAACCGCCGGGGTTGATTGCGCCGGAGTTGACGGTGCCGTCGCCGGCTCCGGAGTCGTAGATTGCGCAACGGCTGCTGCCGCGATCAAGGCCACGACAAGCGTTGATAAAATCATGTTTTTCATGGAGTCCATCCTTAGGTTGTTCTCATCTCTTAATCGTAGGATGCAGCCGCTGCGCTTGCTTTTGTCCCGCGCAGCGCTCATTTGAACACTTCTGAAACGCATATACTGAGCCCGATGCGGTCCCACCGTATCGCTCGGAGATTTCGGGTCAATGCATAGCAGCGTACAAGCCGTCGAATTGGTTTTCCTCCTCCTGCTGCTTTTCGTAGTGGCATTCGGAGCGCTGGCGCGAAAACTACAGACGCCTTATCCGATTATTCTTGTGATCGGCGGCGCACTACTCGGATTCGTTCCTGCGATTCCCAACGTCCCGCTGAATCCCGA
>QIAJ01000014.1 GCA_003225495.1 Acidobacteriota bacterium | reverse complement strand
GTTACGGTCCATTATCCGGGAAAGGCTCCGGTGTTAGATGGCGTCGCGCTCGACATCGCTCCCGGAGAGATTGTGGGACTGGTGGGACAGAGCGGTTCCGGCAAGAGCACTCTGGCGCTGGCAATTCTCGGTCTCCTGAGCCGCAAGCGCGCGACGATCGAAGGCTGCATTGTCTTCGACGGCGCGGATCTACTGAAGATGCGGGAACGCGATCTGCGGGGATTGCGGGGGCGCTCGCTCAGCCTCGTACTGCAAAGCCCGCTGGCATCGCTGAATCCCGCGCTCAGAATTCGCACTCAACTGAAGGAGGCATGGCGTGCCCACGCGGGCAGAGGGAGCAATTGTGAGGCGGCGATTCAATCGGCCATGAGCAGTGTCAGCCTTCCTTCCGATGAGGAATTCCTGCGCAAGTATCCTGCGCAACTCAGCGTGGGACAAGCGCAGCGAGTGTTGATCGCGATGGCAGTGATGCACCGGCCAGCTCTGTTGGTTGCGGACGAAGCGACCAGCGCTCTCGACGTGATTACGCAGTCAGAAATTTTGGAACTTTTTGCCAAACTGAACCGCGAAACCGGCATGTCAATTCTCTACATCTCGCACGACCTACCCTCGGTCGCGGGCATTTGCCGACGCATCGCGATTCTGCACGAAGGCGAGATTGTCGAGTGCGGGACGACGGAACAAATCTTTGCATCGCCTCGCCATGCTTACACTCGCCGACTGATGTCGGCACTGCCCCGGGTCCCCGGGAGAATTCAAGGCGCTCCCGCCAAGACGTTCTCCGCTACTGCGGCCGCTACACTGCCTCGCTGACCATCACAGCTTCCACCTAAGTACTGAAGTAACCAGTTAATCAAACAAAGTGACAAAGTGTCCCAACGCCCGCTGTATGGGACAAACTGTCCAAGTTAGTCGCTGAAAGTTACCCACTACTCCATTACATTCAATAACTTACAAGCTGCACAATGGCGATTTCCGTGCACTAGACGTCATGGAGTTGTAGCGGCATCAGTGCGCCGCAAAGGACGATCAAGATGAGTGCACACCGTAAGAAGAAGCCGAACCAGCGCAACGAGCGCCACGGAGCCGCATGGGGCGGCGGGCGTTTTCTGCTTCTGGCTCTGATCCTGGTCACGAACCAGTCGTTCGCCCAGCGGATCCGTGCGATCCAGGATGGCGGCGACGCTTCAGCCATCCAGAGGATTTCGCCTGACCTTGCGCAGATACTACGCGGCAATTCTGGGCAGGCCTTGCGCGTGATCGTGCAGTACAAGAATGCTCCGAATTCCAAGCAGATCGCGAGAGCGCAGTTTCAGGGCGCTCGCCTGAACTCGAGTTTATCGCTCGTACGAGCGAGCGCTTTCACAATGTCACCGGCCGCCATTCGCGCTTTGGCGAAGGACGGCGATGTCGCTTCCATCTCGCCCGATCATCGGTTGAAGGGGATGGACGATCTGACAGATTCGGCTGTTGGCGTGAGCACGGCATGGAATTCCGGATACGACGGCACGGCTATCGGCGTCGCGATTCTTGACAGCGGCATCAACGACAATCACGCCGACCTTCAAGACTCTACCGGTTCGGTATCCCGCGTTGTTTATCACCAGGACTTTACCGGAACTTCGACGACGAACCCCGCGGGCGCGGCCTGGGACCTTTATGGTCATGGAACGCACGTGGCTGGCATTGTAGGCGGCAATGGCGCGTGGTCCGGTGGACGGTTCGCCGGCATCGCTCCGAATGTAACCCTGATCGATCTTCGCGTTCTCGACAAGAACGGCGCAGGATCCGACAGCATGGTGATCGCCGCGATTCAACGGGCTATCGCTCTCAAGAACACTTACAACATTCGCGTGATCAACCTGTCGCTCGGCCGCGGTATTGCAACCAGTTACGCGAACGATCCTTTGTGCCAGGCAGTGGAATCCGCGTGGCGCGCCGGCATTGTAGTAGTCGTGGCGGCAGGTAACTATGGCCGCTTGAGTGTCAACGACAGCAACGGCTACGGTACGGTTACCGCTCCGGGAAACGATCCGCTGGTGTTGACAGTGGGCGCCATGAAGACCCTGAACACCGCCGACCGCGCGGATGACCAGATTGCCAGCTACAGTTCGAAGGGCCCGACGACCTATGATCACGTAGTTAAGCCGGACTTGGTCGCGCCCGGCAATGCGATCGTCTCATTGATCGACCATGGCAGCACACTCGAAGCGAAGCATCCTGCGAACAAGCGCTACGGGACGATTTACCCGGGGTACCGTCCATATTTTTCACTGAGCGGCACCAGCATGGCGACGCCGGTTGTCAGCGGTTCGGTGGCGCTTCTTCTGGATCAGAACCCGGGGATGACGCCAGATCAGGTCAAAGCTCGTCTTATGAAGACGGCCTATAAGACATTTCCGACGTCGACAACCGCAATTGATCCCACGAGCGGTCAAACCTTTACCTCTTATTATGATCTTTTCACCGTAGGCGCGGGCTACCTGGATATCGCGGCCGCACTGAACAGCACCGATCTGGCGCCGGCAGCGGCGGCTTCAGCCTTGTCGCCCAGCGCGACCTACAACCCCGTGACCGGTAAAGTATCCCTCGTGAACGGGAGCTCTGTGGTTTGGGGCACGTCGGTTGTTTGGGGCAGTTCCGTTGTCTGGGGCAATTCCGTTGTCTGGGGCACTAACGTCAACGGAAGTTCAGTCGTTTGGGGCACCTCGGTGGTATGGGGCAGTTCCGTTCTGAACGGCTTCAGCGTGGTCTGGGGTTCGGATATCGGATCCAACTCAGCCACCAGCGTGGTCTGGGGATGCTCTGCTTTCGACGCGGTCGATGCGTCGTCGGTGGATATTGATGGAGACGAGTAATTAGTCGTGTGCACCTTGGGGAGAGGAGGATCCATATGCGACATACACGGCTAACGAAAGCATTCATCGGATTCATGGTTTTCGCGGCAGCGGCCACCATCGGTGACGCGGTTCTCAACGGCCGAGGTTGGCATCCTTACCTGGCGTTAATTCTGGCGCTGGCGGCGATCGCCACATCACGGATGAAGGTGACCATACCGGGGATCAACGGGAACATGTCGGTCAACCTGCCATTTCTGCTGCTCTCGGTGATCACGCTGAGCGCGACCGAATCGATCCTGATCGCGTGCGCGTCCACAGTGATTCAGAGTCTGCCGAGAGATGGCAGCAAGCTGAAGCCGGTCCGCGTTCTGTTCAATGTCAGCATGATGGCGTTCGCTTCGGGCGCTGCGGGCTTGCTATTCCATCAGCAACTGGTCGGCAGATATAGCTTTATGTCGGCGCCTTTAGTGATAGCTGCCACTACGGCAACATTTTTCCTGGGACAAACGTTGCCCGTGTCGGTGATCGTTGCCCTGACAGATGGCGGCGCGGTGCGACGGATCTGGGCCAACATTGCTCAGATCTCGTTCCCTTACTATGTCGTCAGCGCGGGAGTGACCTCGATGGTCAACGCGGCTGGACAGCATCTCGGCTGGACGACAGCCATGCTGCTTGTACCTGTTATGTATGCGATCTACCGTTCGTACCGGCGGTACTTCGCGCCAGCCATATCGTCGATCATGAAGCCGATGGCGATGGCGGCGTCGATGGGAGCACGCAGCTAGCTTTACCGATCGGAATAGACGGGCGCGTTCGTCGGCACTCCTCGATGAATGCGCCTTTCTCTTTCACGGCTTTCCCAGATACAAGCTCACGACTCTCTCTGCCAGTGCTGGGGAATCCGTTTCAGCTCGATTCGAGAGCACAATTACGGTTAGATGATCATCGGGCAAGCGCTGGATGGCGGTGCGGAAACCGATCGTCTCGCCATAGTGAGAATAGCGTCGATGACGGTGATAAGAATCGAGAAACCATCCAAAGCCGTAGAACGGTGCGACGCTGCCATCGGGTTTTTGAAGACGCCCGCTTGATGAAGTGGGTGGCGGAAGAGCGGCCATCATTTCTTTCGCGGACAGTAAGGTGTGGTTTGTCAAAGCACGATCCCATTTCTCGAGGTCATTGAGCGAGGTATAGACGCCGCCATCTCCAAGCGTCGCGGAAGTTGAACTCTGATCGGTCTCGCGCCAGCTGCCGTCGATCCTGGTGTGCCCATAGGCCCGGTTAACGACTTCATTCTTTCCTTTTTCGTAGGCGATCGTTGCATTCATCTCCAACGGCTTGAAAATGCGCTCGCGCAGGAAATCGCCGAAAGCTATGCCGGATTTCTTCGCGACGACCGCTCCTAATACGACATAACCCGAATTGCTGTAGTCCCAACGCGTGCCAGGGGTAAACTTAGTCCCGGTCTGGTGTTTCAACAGTTCCAGAACCTCCGCATCTTTGATCTGCGGAATTTTCCCGTCGGAGATGCCCGGATACTGCTTCTCCATGATGTCTTCGTAATCGATGATGCCGGAGGTGTGATGCAACAACTGCCTGATCGTGATTGCCTTTCCATAGGCGGGGAAGTCTGGGAAAATATCGGAGAGGCGATCTTCGTAGGTCAACTTGCCATCATGAACCAGAAGCATGATGGCCATGGCGGTGAACTGCTTAGTCAAGGACGCCAGGCGGAAGTTGGTGTCGGGCCCGATTGCGCGAAGCGAGCGCAGGTCGGTTACGCCATAACCCTTGCGAAACACAACATTCCCGCCCTTGATAACCAGCACAGCACAGCCGGGCTGCAGCGTGCCGGTGAACTTCGAAAAAATCGGTTCGATCTGTGATGCGGTTACTTGGGCAGTAGCGGCCATGGAAGCGAACAGAATTAAGGTGAGAGCTGGAATTGCACAACGAACGGAATTGATCATGTTGCTGTCATCCCGGAACTGTAAGCGCTCATGCTTTCGCGAGTTGCTCACTCAGTTCCGGAAGTCCCGCGGCATGCCACGCGTCGAAACCGCCGATGAGGTTGATTATGTTGCGATGTCCGGCGCGCTCCAGCATGCTGCAGGCGATCATGCTGCGATAGCCACTCTTGCAGTGGACGGCCAGGGGAATCGTAGTATCTACCGCCGGAAGTCCTTGCGGAAAATCATCAAGAGCGCGCCGTTGCGCCTGTGCGATGTGACCTCCCTGCCACTCAGCTTCGCGGCGCACATCGAGTACATTTACTTTTTCATCACTCAGCTTTCGATTCAAGTCCTGGGCTGAGATTTGTTGTGTGCTCGCGAGAGGTCGTCCTGCTTTCTTCCATGCAGCCATGCCGCCTGCCAGATATCCACGGACGTCTTCTATGCCGACTCGCGCAAGACGTAAATGAGCCTCTTCGATCTGGGCATCGGTGTCGGCGACCAGCACGGACTTCGATCCAAGTCCGAGCAGCGTTCCGGCCCACGTGGCAAATTGTCCGGAGAGCGCAATGTTGATGGAACCGGGAATGTGGTCGGCTGCAAACTGATCGTTCGGACGAACGTCGACTACATTTGCACCTTCGTTGAGCATTGTTTCCAGCTCGACTGGCGTCAAAGAGGGCAGAGGTGGACGATCCGTCAACGGCTCGGCACCGGAGCGATTGATCTCGGCGTCCTGGAGAAAATAACCTGGCCGCGCGGGAAGATTGGCGGTCAATTGTTTGACGAACTCTTCCCGGCTTCCGATTTGGAGCGCATAGTTTGTCAGACGTTCAGTTCCGATCGTCGAAGAGCGTTCGGCCCGCATGTTGCGTCCGCAGAGCGAGCCGGCTCCATGGGCCGGGTAGACGAGCGTCGCGTCCGGCAGGCGGAGGAGTTTCTGATGAAGGCTGTCATAGAGGAGGCCGGCGAGCTGCCGCGGAGTATGGTTGGGCGAAAGATCAGGACGACCGACATCACCGATGAATAATGTGTCGCCTGTCAAAACGCCCCATGGCTCGTGAGACTTGTCTTCGTCGGTGACTACCAGGCAAACGCTTTCAGGCGTGTGGCCGGGAGTTTCAAGAGTATTTATCCGAAGAGATCCCATCCTGACTTCGAAACCATCTTGAAGCGGAATATGCGGGAACGCGGCATGAGCCTGGGCGCCGATGTAAATTTTGGCGCCAGTGCGAGCGGCGAGTTCTTTGTGGCCAGACACGAAATCGGCGTGCAGGTGTGTCTCGAAAATGTGGCCAATCTTAAGTCCCTGCTCATCGGCAGCTTCGAGATAAAGATCCACGTCGCGCTGCGGATCAATGATTGCAGCTTGGCCTTGCGACCCAATCATGTACGACGCATGGGCCAGGCAGGTCAGGTAGAACTGTTCGAAATACATGGTCGCCTCACACGCCCGCCATGGAATACTTCGCGCCCTAGACTAACACTGTCTATAACCGTCCACTTGGGCTTCGGGATCAACGCTCGCAATCTGCCCAGCACTACTTTAGCGACTTCGGTTCCGATCGGTTCTTCGGCGAATGGGTGTTCAACAATGAGAGCAATTCCCCCGCAGATGCCGGGGCGCCCGCTTTCCCTTGCCGGACAATTTCGCGTGCACTCAATTTTCTTCCATAAAGCTTTTCATTAGCGCGGTTGTCGGGACGCAAAGTCGAGCCTTCCAGCGAGACACCGGCAAACAATCCGCGCGAACGGGAGTAGGAGAGAATTTCGGCGCGCATCACAACATCGGTCGCTCCGGTCGCGGTGCGTCCTTTCGGTCCGGCGGCCGCGGCAGCGTCGGCACCCAGTTTCACTTTGCTGCCCATCAAGCTGCCGGCGCCACGCGGATTCATCACGAGCAGGACGAAGTCCGTGGCCTGTCCGCCAAGCTGAAATCCGATATTGCCGCCTTCCAATGCGTATAGAGCAGGAGCGCTCCACGGTCCCGTGAAATGCACCCCCGTGCGGCAGGTCATCACGCCGCGTCCATAGCTGCCGCCGATTCCGATGGCTAGCTTCTTGACCGAAGGCAGAACGATCACGCACTCGGCGCGATCGAGGAGATCTTTCGGAATGTCGTCGGGGATATTCAGAATCTCCTTCATGACCACGCCGGACTCCTGAACCCGGTCTGCTTCTTTTTCACTATCCGCTGCTATCGGCAAGACCGCCACGAAGAGAGAGAGCAGGGCAATCAGCACTTTTTGCATGGAACCTCCCCAGGCAGGGAAAAATATCCTGCGATTCACACTCAGGGTATCCGAAGATCACCTTTGTGCGTCGGATTTTCTGCCGAGTCCGCACTCCGACGAGGGAGCAGTCCAAATTGTTGCAGCTCCATCTAGTTGAACCCCATGCGTTTAACAGTCGCACCCAGCTGCGTACTCCTTTTGTAACTTGGATATACAGCTTGGAACGTCCTAGAGTCAGTCGACGTGAATTGGAGCGGTCTTCGGCCCCTGGCGTGCATCGAATCAAGTGAAGGTTCTGCCCATGCCGCGCCGGAGCAGATCAGAGCGAACGAATGACGAAGTACATCAATTTCGGGATTGCGGTGCTGGCGGTCATAGGCTTGTGTTCAGCGTTGTGGGGACAAGAGACCGCGCAGGTCAGTCCTGCGATCGCGGCGGTCTCCACCTACGCCGCCTCAGTTGCCATGACGGACGGAACCGGCAACGCAGACGAACCGATCCTCACCATCAAGAAACGGGTGGACGAGGTCAATGTCCTGTTTATCGCTACTGATCGCCATGGCAAGTTCGTTCGCAATTTGAACCAGACCGATTTTTCGATCCTCGACGATCACAAACCGGTGCAGTCGATCGTAAATTTCCGCCGCGAGACGGATCTCCCCATTCAGATGGGACTGCTGGTAGATATGAGTGCATCCGTGCGTGGGCGATTCGATTTCGAAAAAGAGGCAGCGACGGGATTCTTGCAGCATGTTGTTCGTCCGGGATATGACAAAGCTTTCGTGGTCGGCTTCAACAAGGGCAGCCATCTGACTCAGGATTTCACCGACAATGTGCCGTTGCTTTCCGCCGGCGTCCACACGCTCAATGGCGGAGGCGGAACCGCTCTTTATGACGCGATTTACAAAGCTTGTAAGGAAAAGCTGCACGAGCGCGCCGATCGCCCGATTCGCAAGGCCATCATCGTATTAAGCGATGGCGAGGACAATCAGAGCGAAGTAACTCGCGCACAGGCCATCGAAATGGCACAGCGGTCGGAAGTTCTGATCTATGCGATTTCAACGGATGACAGTGGACTAATCCTGCGGGGCGACAAAGTGCTGGAGGACCTGGCTGAGGCGACCGGTGGGCGCGCCTTTTTTCCTTTCAAGATGAAGGACATCACACACTCTTTTGCAGCAATTGAAGATGAACTGCGCAGCCAATATGCCGTTTCCTACCAGCCTTCAGACTTCGATGCAGATGGACGCTTTCGCTCTATCGAAATCACCGCTCTGAAGAAAGACCTGCAAGTCCGGGCTCGGCGCGGATACTACGCACCGCGCCAGTAGACCTCCTCCATTTAGAACAATCCGTAAACGCTCAACTGCTTCTGCGCGGGGACGTATACTTTGCCGTTGGCAATCGTAGGTACCGTGAACTTCACCGGGTTCCCCGGATTGTCGCGCGTTGCGTTCTGAGTCGTGTTGTAGAACTCGGTGCTCAAGTGTGTCGCATCATAAGCATGAAGCACGGCAGGATTGTGGTCAGTCTGCAATGCCCATGCGATGCCGTTGGTCACGCCATTTGCTGAAATCGACGGCGTAGTCCCGGGATAATTAAAGAAGGTCAGAGTGTTCGACACCGGGGTAGTAGAGAGCTTTCCCGCAACCGGGTCGAAGCTGAACATCTTCAGGTTATCTCCCACTCCCCCGAAGTAGACGTTGTTGTTCCAGAAAGCCGGCATCCCCCACATTCCTCCCACCGCGCCTGGCAGATTCTGGATGATCTGGCTATCGTCATTGGGATTGAACTTGCCCAGACGGTTCCGGTTCGTGAGATAGATTGTCCCCTCTTTTCCAACTTGCACGAGCAGGGGCTTCTTCCCAAGACTATCCGGAATCAGCAGCACCCCTCCCGATCCAAGGTCCGTATCGGTGTTCTCGAGAAACTGCTGATCATGCGGAGTGAAATAATCTTTGGCAACCAGTTTGCCGGCCAGGTTGAAACCGAGCTTGATGATGCTGTCGCCGTAATTCTTGCCGCCCTGTGCCTTGTCGAAAGTGCCGTTGCCGCTGGCGATGTAGATCAGGTTGCGCGAATCCTCCGCGATGCCCGCCCCCGACTGCCAGAACCCGCCCAGGCCACCGTTCGGCGTCGCATTCCATACGCCCTTCTGCTGGAGCGTTTGCGTATCGTAAGCCAGCGCCCACCCGTGATACGGGCCGATGTCGCAATGCGATGACCATGAAATGTAAACCAGACCATTCTGGACCAGAAGACCGGTTCGTTGCCCCTCGCGAAACGGATCAAATGTAACCTTGGTGCCGCCGTCGGCATTCCCGTTGAATTGCGCCTGAATGACCAGCGGCCCGCCAAATTTTTCAGCGCCCGAAGTGATGTCGAGCGCATGCAAGCGCTGCAAGTACCTTCCGTTTTCTTTGGTCTTCGCGGTGAAATACATGGTCTTGGTCGAAAGATCGATCGCCGGCGTACCCGTGATTCCGATCTCCGGAACAAGATCGGTGCAACTCACGTCTCCACTCGTAACCACGTTAATGCCCGCGGCTGGATTGATGAAACTCACCTGCCAAAGAGGAGAAGCATTGGCACCGGTTTTATTGTCGGCGTCGAAGGCATAAACACTATCGTGCTCGGTCGCCACGTACACGACATTGTGAACACCCTTGCCTGGGATGGTCACGCCGGGCACGTAGAGAGGCTGGGCGTATACGTAGCCGTCTACCGCTTGGGAGAAGAGCTTTCCAAACTTGGTGGCGTTCACATTGGCGGGCGTCAGGATCGTCTCGCTCGTGTTCTGTCCGGTACGGTAGTTATCGTTGTGCTGCGTGGTGACTGTCACCTGCGCAAAGGAAACGCAAGTTAGGAAAAATGCTGCGAACAGGGAGAGGGCAGAGGATCGCGAGACCATGATAATTCCCTTCAATCGATGTTTACTGAGCCGGAGAGCCTCAAGACGGGGCGGAAGGAGGCCTCTCAAATATGAGATAGAGTGTGGTTCATCGCGCGATCGGTTGTCAAGAAAACAGCAGGCTGGACGCCACATTTCGGCGAATAGGAAGGGCGAAACATTTTGCAGTCGGCGATCTCGCTGAATGCAGCTCCGCGCCACCTCTCCATTGCGCCAGCCCACTGCATATGCTACCGTCCCCTTAAATTCGCATCGAGGTGAAATTACATGGGCTGGATTGTTCTGGCGGTCGTAGTTCTTGTCGGTATCTTTCTGATCGGGATGTACAACAGCCTGGTGCAACTGCGGGTCCGGGCGGACTCGGCATGGTCCGACATCGATGTGCAATTGAAACGGCGCCATGACCTGATTCCCAACCTGGTCGAAACCGTGAAAGGCTACGCTGCGCACGAGAAGGGCACATTCGAAAATATTGCGAAGTTTCGCTCGATGGCCATGCAGGCCACCGGGCCTGCCGATAAAGCAGTCGCTGAGAATCAGCTGACGGGCGCGTTGAAGAGCCTGTTTGCGGTGGCTGAAAATTATCCGCAACTGCAGGCGTCGCAGGAATTCACCCAGTTGCAGAACTCCCTGAGCGAAACCGAAGACGCGATCCAGAATTCCCGCCGCTATTACAATGCCGTCGTTCGTGATCTGAATACGAAGATCCAGTCATTTCCAACGAATATTCTGGCCGGGATGTTCGGCTTCCAGCAGAAACAGTTCTTCGAAACAGCCGCCGCCGATCGAGAACCGGTCGCGGTGAAATTCTAGAAAATGAGCCGCGCGCCAATCAGTCCCCCGTGGATCTCCGTGTCCTTCGTGGTTAAGGCTCTTCTTGTACTGCTTATTGGAATCCCTCCGGGTTCCGCCGCAGCCCAGAATAAGAGCTGGCGGATCGCAGATTTCAAGGACACTATCTCCATCAACCGTGATGGGGGGGCGTTTGTCAGCGAAAAAATCACACTGGTTTTCATCGGCGCGTGGCACGGCATCCATCGCACTATCCCGGTTGAGTATCCGGGACCGCATGGGACGAACTACACGCTCTTTATCGATGTGAAACGCGTGGCCGACGAGAGCGGCCACAAGTTGAAATACGACTCCAGTAAGTCGGGAGACTTTCTCGACTTGAAAATCTACATTCCCGACGCAGTGGACGCCACTCGCGTGATAAACATCGACTATGCCGTCCGCAACGCGATCCGTTCCTTTGATGACCACGACGAGTTCTACTGGAATGTAACCGGCAACGATTGGCCAGTTCCAATCGATCATGCATCCGCCTTCGTCACACTTCCGGAAAATGCCGCCGGTGGACTGCGCGCCCAAGCCTTCACCGGCGTCTACGGCTCGACTGAGGGTGCAGCGACTGTAGACGTCCATGGCGCAGATGTGATGGTGGAAACTACCAACCCGCTGCCCATGCGGGGAGGACTGACCCTCGATGTCTACATTCCAAAAGATGTGGTCAAAGCTCCGGGCGCGCTCACCAGGCTCTTTTGGTTTCTAGGCAGCAATCCGATCGTGTTCCTTCCGCTCCTTACCCTTGGGGTGATGCTCGCCCTGTGGCACACCGTCGGCAAGGATCCCGATCCTGGCATGTCGGTCGCGCCGATGTACGAACCGCCGAAGGGATTATCGCCGGCGGAAGTGGGAACGCTGATCGATGACTCGACCGATCCAAGGGATCTCACTTCGACGATTGTAGATCTGGCGGTGCGCGGCTACCTGAAGATCGAAGAGAAGGTGAATACGTTTCTGGTTTTCAAGAGCAAGGATTATGTGTTCCATCTGCTGAAGCCGCGCGAGCAGTGGGGAAACGATCTTTCGCCGCACGAACGCGTGATGCTGGAAAACATCTTCGCCGGCGGAGCTGAAACACAGCTTTCCAGTTTGAAGAACCGTTTTTATACGGCGATCCCGGTTATACGCGAGGATGTCATGGCGGCGCTGAAGAGGAAAGGCATGTATATGCTCGACCCAGGATCCGCCAATGGGTACAGCTTTGCCGCCGCCGTCGGGATCGCCCTGTTACTGGCAGGACTCCAATATCTCGGCTGGATGAACGTCTTCAACTCGGTGCCATTGCTGATCGCAAGCGGGCTGATCTCCGCAGTGATCTGGTGGCTGTTTGCGCGCCAGATGACCGCGAAGACGGTATTGGGCGCCCGCACGATGGTGGCGGCGCTGGGCTTTCAGGAGTTCATGAATCGAGTTGACGCGGATCGCATCAAGCGCCTGCCTCCGGACACGTTTGAAAAGTATCTCGCCTACGCGATGGCGTTGGGGGTCGAACAACACTGGGCTCAGGCCTTTGCCGGAATCGTAAAGGATCCACCGAACTGGTACGTTTCGCAGGGCGGCTACAGCGGATTCAATCCAATCTTTTTTTCCAGCTCCATGCACAGCATGGCAACGGATATGCACCAGGTATTCGTATCGGCGCCCCGGGCCAGTTCGTCAGGCTCCGGATTTGGCGGCGGAGGTGGAGGAGGAGGGTTTTCCGGTGGCGGGTTCGGCGGAGGCGGGGGTAGTGCGTTCTAGCTGATGCACCTGAAACCTACGGCCTTGGCGGTGACATGTCCTGCGGGAAACTCTTCAAAGCCACCTCACGCGTGCGAGAACTTGTTTTCTTAGCTTCGTCCGTGGCAGTCTCGGTCAGCGTTCCTTTGAGAACGTAGTACGCCTCATCCCCTGTCTTCTTGCCGTCGCCTCGGTCGACTGTCCCGCGAAATTCGAAGGAGACACCATGAACAACCTGAGTCGTGAATGAGAGTTTGTTGCCGTCGAGCTTGCCTTGCTTGAAGAAATGATCGAGAAAGGCGCCACGATCGCTTTCACTGTCTCCGAACCTGGAGATGAAGCCGGTGACGTTGCCGTGGTCTTCGACCGTGACCTGAACGAATTCGCCGTCACGTAGAAAGTTGTACATGCCAGAGTACTCGGCTCCCGGCTGGAGGACGGCGGGAGCTTTGCTTTCCTGGGCCATCGAAGTGAGCAAACTAAATACAACAAAACACACGAATTGCAGCGATCGGCAATGCATTTCCACCTCAGCAGGTTTCCGACTTCGCGCTGGCCATAGTAAGGAAGGCTAACGGGCCATCCCTTAGCGGTCCGCTATAATCTTGGTTACAGAATAGCCGTCCGAAGCAATTGCTGGAAGTCGCTTCGCATCCCACCTTACGAGACTGCCACCAAAGGAGTTCGCTGAGTGCAAGTTTTGGACCCGGAGATTGACAGCGCGAACATGGATTCCCTGCACCTTCTGATCGAACTGGAACCGCGCCGTCGCGCCTTTTGGAGCAGCGTCGCCGCCGCGATGAGGCCGGTACGTCCGTTGGGGGAAGGCGAACTTGGCATCTGGAGCGATGTCTTTGTTCGACGGGGAGTGCCCTGGGGACGTTTTCTTCAGTCGGTCGTGCTTCACTCGGGCGCATTGGCAATGCTCTGGATGTTGTCTCCGGCATGGATGGATCGGCAGAACATCGCAGTGAATCCGCAGTTTGACCGCTCCTCGGTGATCACGTATTCGCCGGAAGAATATCTGCCGCCTCTCGACACGGGTGTTACCGATCCGGCTCCGCCGGCGAAAGGCGATCCGGTATTCGCGCGGCAGCCAATTCTGTCGGTGCCCCGAGAAGCAGATAACCGGCGGCAAACTATCGTTGCGCCGCCGGACGTCCGCCTCGATCATGATGTCGCTCTGCCGAACATTATTGCGAATGCGACTCCCGCGCCCGTTGTTCCAATCGAAGCGACACAGGGACCTCACCGCCGGATGGCGCCTCTTGAAACGCATGTTGTTGCGCCTGCGCCGGAACTCGATAGCGCGCAGAGCCGCGTGGTGCGGAGTGCTCTTACATCGGCGGTCATCGCACCGCCCCCCGAGGTGACCGCTGCACGTACGCGTGGAATGTCGGGGCCGGACGCGTCGGTGATCGAGCCACCTCCGGACGTGACCAGATCCACGGGTGGCCGTACCGCCTCACTCAATATCGGAGCGAGCCAGGTAGTCGCTCCGGCGCCCCAACTCGCGGTCGCGGAGCAGCACACCGTAAGTGGACGGGGAAAAGGCGGTTTGCCCAGCGGCGGTCTGCAACCGGTTGCTCCTCCACCGAGCATGGGTGGCGCCGGCGGAAGAGGTTCATCCGGACGACTGGTGGCGCTGGGGATTCATCCGGTCGCACCAACTGGACCGGTTGCAACTCCGGGAGGGAATCGCCGTGGAACTTTTGCCGCGAATCCGTCAGGGAGACCAGGCGGGGCTGGAACGCCCGGCTCCGCTACAGGGCTGAACGCGAAAACATCGGGGACTGGGACGACCGGCAGCAACAGCGGATCCCGCGGACGCACCGATAATACTCTTCCGAGCGGCTTGCATGTGGGTGCAGCAGATTCGGCATCGGGAGCATCCTCCAACGGACTTGCTCGAGAGATGGCCAGCGCAAGTTCGCCGCGGGTAAGCGGCAGCGCGAAAACTGCTGCTCCGGTTTCAGAAGACAAGATCACCGAAGTGGATCGTCAGGTCTTCGGCGGAAAACGTTTTTACTCGATGACGTCGAACACTCCTAACCTTAATTCTTCCACGGGCAGCTGGGTGATTCGTTTTGCTGAGCTCAAGGCCGGACAGAAGGCTGGTCAACTGAGCGCGCCGGACGCCATCCAGAAATCCGACCCGGGGTATCCGATCGAACTGATGCGGGCTAATGTGCAGGGCACAGTCACGCTCTACGCCGTTATCCACTCGGACGGCACGGTCGGAGAGATTCGCGTGCTCACCAGCCCGGATGATCGTCTCGACGAGTTGGCGAAGAGCGCTCTGGCGCGGTGGAAATTTCGTCCCGCCACGAAAGACGGGCAACCGGTCGCACTCGAAGCAGTTGTGATGATTCCCTTCCGGGCGAAGCGTACGAGCTTCTGACAATCTTCCTAGTTTCAATTCCAGCGTGCTTTGGACGCACGCCTCAAGCCGGGCAGTACGGCTTCAAGGTAAGAGATGACTGCCTGCAGGCGTTTCGGCTCTGACAAAGTCGTGAGCAGCTTCTGTTTGAAATCCAGATCTAGTGGTAGTGAACCGGCGAGCAGAAACGAGAGATGTTCGTCGTCCGCCTCGAGTCCCTCGGCATCGGCTCCCGCCAGCTTCACGATTTCCGCATGGAGATGCATCGCCTGCTGCACGAGGTCGGAAGCAGGTGTGTCCGGTTCATCCTCGATCACAGTGAACTCCGCCTCCAGAAATGTCCGCTTTTCGTGAACCTGAAGCACTTCGAAACGCTCGACACCGCGGGTCAAGATGTCCATGCGGCCATCGTCATAGCGCTTGGTCACCTCGACGATCTCCGCGGTGCAGCCGATGTCGGCAACACCATCCGAAGAGGCGCGCACTACCCCGAACGGCTTTTTCTCGTCGAGACACTCCGCAATCATCTCCTTGTAGCGAGGCTCAAAGACGTGCAAAGGGAGGGGGACGCCCGGCAGCAGCACCAGATCGAGCGGAAATAGTGGCAACAGCAAACTCACGATCTCTCCTGGGACGCGAGTCGATTTTACGCCAGCGGTTGACTCGGCTGCACTCCAGGCGATACAAGGGTCCCCATGGAGATGGATGGAAAAGTGGTGGTCGTAACCGGCGCTTCCATGGGAATCGGGGAGGCAATTGCCAAAACCTTCGCCGACCAGGGAGCCGGCGTGGTGCTGCTCTCGCGCGATGCAAGCCGCGCTGAGGCTGCACGTCATCGCGTCGGCCACACTGATCGCACTGTAGCGATGGCTTGCGATGTGCGGCATCGGGAAGAAATCGACCGGGCTCTTGGTCTGACATTGCATCATTTTGGCCGTATCGATGTTTGGGTCAACAACGCCGGCATCGGTATCCGGGATACGGTTGCGGACATGGACATGTCGGCCTGCCGCGAGCTGTTTGAAACCAATCTGTTCGGAGTGATTGCGTCCATGCAAGCTGTGGTCCCCACGATGCGGACAGCGGGCGGCGGCACCATCATCAACATTTCAAGTGTGGCAGGACACATCCCCTTGCTTTTCTCGGCTCCTTATTCGGGTAGCAAGTTCGCCTTGAATGCCATCGGGAAAGCCGCGCGTCTCGAACTGATGGGCGACAACATCAACGTGCTCACGGTGTGTCCCGGATACGTCGCTACGGACTTTGGCCAGAACATGATTGCCGCTCGCCGTGGTAACACGCGTCCAAAATCCGTGCGCGGCATCACCGCAGGACGAGTGGCACGCGCTGTCTATCGCGGCTACCGCAAGAAAAAACGCGAGGTTATTGTGCCTTGGACCATGCATCCTGTGGTGAAGCTTTACCAGTTATTCCCGAGCTTGGTCGAGTGGGGAATGATGAAGGTCTTGCCAGCTGCCGAGAGTGGCAAAGGCGATTGAGGCGGGAGTGAGATCAGCTCTACAGCGACCTGTAAAGAACCGTAAAGGCCGCTATCGTTTGGGCATCTCGCGCATCTAAAGAAACAGGCAGAACTGCAGTCTTCCACCTCCTTCGACGGGCTGTTTGCACGGCAGTCCGTGGAGGTGGGGGCTGCCGTTAACTCTTCCGCATCCTCGTTTTTCGCTACACTATTGATATGACGCTCCCCGTTCGTTATGTCCGTTTGATGCTCACGCCGCTTTTGCTATTTGTTTTGTTTCCTCTGGTTCGGGCACAAGAGGCCACACTCGACAAATCCGATCCTAAAGGAATCACGGTCGAAGAGATCATCAAGCGCTTCTCCGCTAAAGAGAAGGAATTCAAGGAAGCTCGCGACCAGTACACCTACCGACAGGATGTCAAAGTCCAGACAATCGAAGGCGAGACTCCCGACGGCGGCGAGTACAAGCAGGTCTTCGATGTAAGCTTTGACGACAAGGGGCGCCGCGTACGAAACGTCGTATTCGCGCCGCAGTCGACACTGGTGCGTATTGGGATGACTCAGGAAGATTTGGACGACATCGAGAATCGACTGCCGTTTGTGCTCACTGCGGATGAGATTGGGGACTACGACATCCTGTATGTCGGCCAGCAGAAACAGGACGAACTAAACACCTACGTTTTCGATATTGCACCCAAACAGATCCTCGGTAAGAAGCGCTATTTTCAGGGACGAATCTGGGTCGACGACCACGATTTTCAGATCGTCAAGACTTATGGAAAGACTGTGCCGGACATCAAGAAGAAGAAAAACCAGGAGAACCTGTTCCCCAAATTCACTACCTGGCGCGAACAGGTTGACGGGAAGTACTGGTTCCCGACTTACACCCGAGCAGAAGACACGCTCAAATTTGCGACCGGCGACATCAAGATACGGGAGATCGTGAAGTATTCGAATTACAAGAGGTTTGGATCGAAGGTAACGATTACGTACCAAGGGGAGACAGTGAAGAAGGCTGATCCAAGCCAGCAGCCAGAGAAGCCTGAGGAAAAGCCGCAGGAGAAACCGCAGTAAAAAAAGCTCCTGCCAATCCTCACCCCTTCCAGTGTCTTGCCTGGCGCCGCTTCATGTCTGCAAGTTCGTCTTTGATCTGAACCAGACGCAAGCGTCGCTGCTCGAGGGATGATTTGTCGGTCTGCGAATGGGAGTCGCGGTCCTGATATTGGGAGTTCATGTCCTGCAAATCGCGAATCTCCTGCCTTAAGCCAACCAGCCGCTGGGTAACATCGACGAGGTCCATGCACCCATCATACGCCCACTCTTTTGCTTAGATCGTTGAAGCGGATGCGAATTGGTCGTGGACCCATGGGATTCCTGAGGGATAACTGACGTAACACCCCCTGCAGGCGCTTTCTGCTATACTGTTTATGACGCTATTGCCACGGTTTGCTCGTCACGCGGTGGTCCCTGGTGGGACCAGATTCATCTCCGCATTTCCTGCCCGCCGTTAATTTCAGCGTAAATCTAAAAATGCGAGCGGCGCGGAAACGCCTGATGTGTGTCTGAGTGTGTAATGACGGGCCCCTCCAAGAAAGAAACAACCGAATGACTGCATTTTCGCAACTGCCCCTTTCCGCTGCTTTGCAGCAGAAGCTGGCGGCAGCTGAATTTTTAACCTTAACCCCTATCCAGGTGCAGGCGATCCCGCCCGCGCTGGAAGGCAAAGACGTGATCGGCACAGCGCAGACCGGCACCGGCAAGACGCTGGCATTTCTGCTCCCGATTATCGAGATGCTCGACCGCGAACCATCGCGCCAGGCGCTGGCGCTGGTTCTGTTGCCCACGCGCGAACTGGCCATGCAGGTTCTCGAGCAGTATGAACAGTTGCGCAGCAAATCCATGCCGAAGGCTGCCCTTGTCATCGGCGGAGTATCGGAGAAAGCACAGATCACAGGCCTTCGTGCCGGATCACCACTTGTGATCGCGACGCCGGGACGCTTGCAGGATTTTATCAATCGTAAGCTGGTTGATCTGCGCAACGTGAAAATGCTGGTGCTGGACGAAGCCGACCGCATGCTTGATATGGGCTTCCTCCCGGCCATCCGACGGATCGTTTCAATATTGCCGATCCGCCGTCAGACGCTTTGCTTCTCAGCGACGCTGGAACAGTCCGTAGCCGGATTGGTGAACGACTACATGCGCAATCCAGTGCGAGTGGCACTGGGATCAGTCCTGAAGCCGGCGGAAAGCGTACAGCTGCAGGCCTTCGAAGTTCGACCGGGCGAAAAACTGGATACGCTGCGGCAGTTGCTCTATGGAGAGAAGGGACAGACCTTAATCTTCACGCGCACCAAGCGCGGCGCACAACGGCTAGCCAAGGAATTGACGCGGGATGGATTCACCGCCGCGGAGATTCATGGCGACCGCACGCAATCGCAACGTAACGGAGCACTCAGTGGATTTCAGGAGGGCCGTTACCAGGTGCTAGTTGCCACTGACATCGCTTCACGCGGTTTGCACGTCGACGATGTGGCGCACGTGATCAACTATGACTTGCCGAAAATGGCCGAAGACTTCATTCATCGCGTTGGGCGGACGGGACGCGCTGGTTTGCAAGGCCGGGCATCTTCGCTGGTGGCCGGCGTGGAAGTGATGGAACTGCGTCAGATCGAACGCACGCTCCAACTGAGGATCGAACGCAAGCAGGTGGATGCGACAGGCAGCAATTTGCCGAAGCGCATCGTTCAAAACACGCTGCCCACGCGTACTTTGTCTGCTTTGCCGGGTGAAGTTTTTGTCTAGAAAATAGATATCGAAGGCGCCGGGGCATTGCGCCCCGGCAGGTCTCGACCAATGGTTAGGGCTCGACTTTACTACCCTGCGGCGTAGAAAACTCCTCTGCTTCATCGCCACCGATACGGAATAGCGCGGCCTGGGCTTCCGCAGCCTCTCGCATTTCACGCGCCTCGTCCAATTCGTCTAAACCGCCTTCCGGTCTGTCCTGTTTGATCTGACTCTTGCGCTCGGCTTTGTCGCGAGCTTTCTGCTGGCGCGCTTGCTCTTTCTGACGTTTGTTGAACGTCGATCGTCCTCTTGGCATGTGCAAATCCCCGTTTCTCTAGAATCAATATACCGTGGCAGTGACACGCTGCGGCGGCGAATCGCTAAAGCTACCAGCGCGGCTCGCGCGGCTGGCGAGCGTGGCCCTGATAGTCATCGCGTCCGCCACCGCCACCGCCAAACCGTCCACCACCACCGCCGCCTTTGGGCCGGTCGGTCTTCGGTTTCGCCTCGTTGATCTTCAACGCGCGGCCGCCGAGTTCTTTACCGTCCAGTGCAGCAATGGCTTTATCGGCTTCGCCGGCGTTCGTCATTTCCACAAATGCGAAGCCCCGCGAGCGGCCGGTTTCGCGATCGGTCACGATGCTGATCTTTTCTACCGGCCCGTGCGCCTCGAATACGGTGCGCAATTCAGACTCGGTCGTGCTGTGAGGCAGATTTCCAACGTACAGATTCTTCATTACGCTCCTCATATCGCTTCTCATCTATTGTAATCCAGGCGGGATAATGACGCTTTTCGGCCGCTTCTCAGTAAAACAGATACTTGCGCCACTTGTCATCGGAATGCCCCATCAGCCGCATGATGTGACGGCTGGTGTGAAGATTGAACGAGCGAGGCTCGCGCGTGGGCTTCATGTTCGCTTCATGCGGAAGCTGGTTACCCTTGCGGCGGTTGCAGGGATGGCAACAGGCTACGAGGTTCTCCCAGGTCGAGAGGCCGCCGCGGGAACGCGGGATAACGTGATCAAGAGTGAGTTCGCCGGAAGGCAGCGCCGTGCTGCAATACTGGCAAGTATTGCGGTCGCGCAGCAGGATATTCTTGCGTGAGAGAGCCCGTGACTGGTGCGGGATGCGGCGGTACTCCAGCAGACGGATGACGGAGGGAACGCGCAGGGCAAGACGTGCCGCGTGCAGAAAGTGTCCGTTCTCTTCTTCCGTCATGGCGACGCCCTTAAGAACCAGCACGATGGCGCGCCGCGACGCGCACACATTGATGGGCTCATACGAAGCATTCAGCACCAGCACCGGCTGATGCAGTGCATGGCCGTCGCTATGCTGGTGCATCCCCAAAGCCAGAACTCCGTCCGGGACGTGCCCATGGCCGCCACCCATCGCCGAGTTGTAGCTTCGCAAGGACATCGTTGTCTAGCTCGCAGCCGCTGCCAGGCGGCCAGCATTTTCCTCTTCAAGCTCCTGTTCCGGAACCGCGAACGTTCCGAAAACTTTCAATGTCCGCGCAACGGTGGCAACCCACACATGCTTTGCGCCGGCGCGCCGCATAACTCGCGCACACTCGGATGCCGTAGTGCCGGTAGTGAAGACATCGTCCACCAGCAGGACGTCGCGACCCGAGATGCGTTCCGTATCTGTAACAGCAAAAGCCCCGCGAAGGTTCTCTCTTCTTTGATGCCGGGTCAGCCCGATCTGTGAGCCAGTCTCGCGGTGCCGCAGCAGCACGTTGGTCAATTCCTGAAAGCGCTCCGGCCGCGCAATCTGTTTCAGCGCGGACCGAGTAATCAGTTCCGACTGGTTGAATCCGCGCTGGGCACGCTTACGCGCGTGCAGCGGGACCGGAATCACCGCAATCGTTCCGCAAGGCAGCGCACTCTCAAGACTTGTGATTACTTCCGCCAACATGCGTCCCAGTACTGCCGCAGCCGGGCGAACCTGCTGAAATTTGAGCAGGTGAATCAAGTCGCGCAATCCGCCGTCGTAGGTGCCGTAGGCCACCGCTTTTTCAAAGGGAGGATGGAGCCGCTGGCAGAGTCCGCAGAGGGGCTCAGAACGCTCCAGGAATGCTGGCGATAGCAGCGCCTCCCCGCAGACGCTGCACAATGATCCCGTCAACGGACGCAGCGCTTTCAAACAAGTTTCGCAAACTGGGAGCCTGGAAATTCTGATCAGAGGGGCGTTACAGATACGGCAGTCGGCGGGAAAAAGCGTAAAGAAGAGGCCGGCGGCGGCGTGTTCTGCCCAGCGACGAGGAGTAGCGACATCACCCCGGGCAGTTCGTATTCGAAAGCCAGTACTGCTGAAGACGGCCTCCCGCAACCGGACGAGGTATCGATGAATTCCGCCGGGCTAGCTATCGACAGTATAGACGCGGGTTAAGGCGTTATGCAACGCGGGTTCCAGCACTTGGGTCACCGGCGGACTGGCTCTCAATCCTGCCAGAGGGCGTGACTCGTGCCAGCGCCGGTACGCTTCGAAAGACATATCTGCGATGGAAGCAGCGCACGCAGCGGACAGCTCTCAGCATCAGCAGATGTAGAAGCAATTTTTCGAAGATTCCGCGAGGACGCGAACGATAGGCCTCCTGGCCATTGCAGCCGTAGCAATGAAAATCACGAAAAAAACGCGACCAAGCGGATGGCAATCCCCGAGGAGACACGACGTACCTCCGGGCCAGAGTCTTCATTGTAACCCCGGGACGTGGACAAGTTGCGATCGCGCAGACGCGCTCGGCGGCCGCTATGTGACTTGTAAAGCAGGCTTTTGGCGTGCTAACGTGCGCCGTTCTGTTAATGTGATTCGGAAATTAATCCTTGATTGTAGTGAGGATCCTGAATGAGCACTCCTGCCGGTAACCCTCCACAAGAACCGCGCAAGCATCGACCATACGTTCCCGAAACCATGGAGATGAAGGAACTGACCTTCCGAGCCGTTTTTCTGGGTCTGATACTCACAGTGGTTCTGGGCGCGGCCAACGCGTACCTGGGGTTGCGCGCCGGCATTACGATCGCGGCAACGTATCCGGCGGCGGTTATCGCGATGGCGGTGTTACGTGCCTGGAAGGGATCGCTGCTGGAAGAGAACATCGCTCGAACGGCAGGGTCGATCGGTGAGTCAGTTGCTGCGGGCGCGATCTTCACAATCCCGGCTTTCCTGATTGCGAAAGCATGGCCTTCGTTTCGACCGGAAGATGCTTATTGGAAGTCCACTGCGCTCATCATGGTTGGCAGTATTTTGGGAGTACTGTTTATCTCTCTCGTTCGCAGGACAATGGTGGAGGACCCAGAGTTACCGTTCCCGGAATCGGTGGCGGCGTCGGAGATCCACAAAGCTGGACAACGCGGGGCACAAGCCGCCAAGTACCTCTTCTGGAATATCGGCGTGGGCGGCGTTGTATACATGCTGGGGAAACTCGGCCTGTTTGCTGCCGACAAGGACTTTCACTTCGGCATCGGCAATCTCGGACACTCGCAAGTCCGGCTTGGTCCGCTGGGAAGCACAAACGTGGTAGCGACCGGCGGGACAACCATGTTCGCCGCGCCCAGCGTGAGTCCTGCATATCTCGGGGTGGGGTACATCATTGGTCTGCGTCTGGCGTCGATCCAGTTTGCCGGCGGCGTTCTCGCGTGGGGACTGATGATACCAGTGTTGGTTTATTTTCTCGGGCCCGAACTCAGACCCTATCTTCCGGCAGACACGCCCGATAATTGGTCGGCAATGGTGATCGCCGTCTGGAAATTTATTGTGCGTCCGATTGCCGTAGGCGGAATGCTGGTAGGGGCTGCATACACTCTCTTCAAAATGCGTAAGAGCCTCACCGCGGGACTGGGCAAGGCATTCGCCGATTTGAAACAGTCCGCCGATGAGCGCGCCAAGCTTTCGCGAACGGAACAATACATGAGTTCGAAGGTCGTTCTCGGGCTGATCGCGCTCATGTTCGTTCTGATGTGTTTCCTCTACATTCACATTTCCGGGCTGCTTTGGCCGGCCATTCTCGCAGCGGTTGTAATGCTTGTCGTTGGATTCTTCTTTGCAACCATCTCCGGTAACCTAGTGGGATTTATTGGATCTTCTAACAATCCAATTTCCGGCCTGACCCTCTCGACCTTGCTGATCGCCGCGCTGCTAATGGTGGCCCTTGGCGTCACCGGCCCCTCGGGTGTTGCGGCGGTGTTGGGTGTGGCGGCAGTGGTCTGTGTCTCGGCTGCGGTGGCGGGCGAACTGCTTCAGGATTTCAAAGTTGGCTACATCCTCGGCGGAACGCCACGCAGGATTCAGATCGCGGAATTGGTTGCCGTCGTGGTCGCGAGCCTGGTCATGTATTGGCCCCTGATGCTCCTCCACCAGGCCAATATCAACGGAGGCGGCATCGGGTTTGGGGATCGCCAGTTGCCTGCAGTCCAGTCGGGTCTGATGGCCACACTGGCACAAGGCATCGTGGGCGGCGATATGCCGTGGGCGCTCGTCGTCGTTGGGATTTTGTTCGGCCTCGCCATGATCATGATGCAGGTGAAGAGTCCGATGCTGGTTGCTGTCGGGATGTATTTACCGTTTGAGACGACGTTTTCCATTTTCCTGGGAGGAGTCTTCCGCGCCGCCGGCGATTGGATGGCGGAACGTCGCGGTTTCAATCCCGCGCAAAAGGCTCGCGTGGAAAACGCTGGCGTCCTCACTGCGTCGGGCCTGATAGCGGGCGAGGCCGTACTCGGGTTAGTGTGGGCCGGAATGCAGTTCGTCCCAAAATGGAAAGCCCCGAACCATCCACCGCAGATCTTCAGCGATCCCTCCTACCTTATTGGGGGAATGATCGTATTGGCGGGTCTGGCCGCGCTCATGCTCGCTTTGCCATTATCTGCAGCCGGCGATCCGAATGAGCCCGCGCCGCCGACCGGGATGATGTAGGGCGAGGGTAGGGCCAGATCGCAGAGGTAAAACCTCTAGACTATCTGGTCGCTGGCCTGAAATCTTCTTTCAATACCGTGATTAAATCATCTCAATGTCGATTGTTGAAAACATCGCCCGGGTGCGCGAACGGATTGCTTCGGCTGCGGGTCGGGTCGGTCGCGATCCCAAAGAAATTACGCTGATGGCGGTAAGCAAGACGTTTCCCGTGGAACGCATCCGGGAAGCGTATGCTGCCGGATTGCGTGTGTTTGGCGAGAATCGGGTGCAGGAATTTTCGGAAAAGTCAGGTGCCTTGAGCGAGTTGGCGGACGCGGAGTGGCACTTGATCGGGCATCTGCAGACTAACAAGGCAGCGAAGGCGGTCGAGCTGTTCGAGGAGGTCGATTCTGTGGACTCGGTCCGGCTTGCCGAGAAACTGAATTCCGCGGCAGAGAAGTTGGGCAAAACACTTCCGATTCTGATTGAGATCAACGTTGGCGCAGAAGATGCGAAAAGCGGGGCGGCTCCGGCGTCAGACGAGTTGGAACAAATTCTGCTGGCCGCACCACGCTGGGGAAATCTGACGATTCGAGGCCTGATGACCGTCCCACCGTATTCGGAGGATCCAGAAAACGCTCGGCCCTTCTTTCGCCAACTGCGAGGTATTCGTAACCAGATGTCTTCTCGGAAACTACCTGCGATCGCAATGGATGTGCTCTCGATGGGCATGTCACACGACTTCGAGGTCGCAATCGAAGAGGGGTCAACTTGCGTGCGCGTGGGGACGGCGATCTTCGGGGAAAGAACAAAGGCCTAGAGACGGGGCTTGCCCGTCTAGCCATCGAGACGGGACGACGCATTTGCAGCGGTCGGCTAGACGCGGCAAGTTGCGTCTCTACGCAAACGATGATCGACTTGAAAGAGTCGCAGATGGGAACTACGTTCGCAGTTAGGATCCATCCTCGGCGAAGAAGAACGCAATCACAGGACGGGTTGGCGACGTTTTCAAACTCGCGATCAATGCTCCTCCCGTAAATGGCAAGGCCAACGAGGCCTGCATCGAATTCTTTGCGAAACTTTTGAATGTGCCGCGCTCGTCCGTTACTATTGCTGCCGGCCAGACCAGCCGGAAGAAAGTGATCCGGGTGTCGGGGCTGACTGCTCAGCAAGTGCGAGACCGTCTGGGCGATTGATCGCGAGCGAGGGTGCCCGCGCTACACAACCATCAGGAACCACTCTTGAGCTTCTCCGAACGGTTGCAAGAAATTCGCACTGGGTTCGAGCGGCCCTTCTGGGTCGCGAATATCACCGAGATTTTTGAGCGCCTTTCCTACTACGGGGCGTTTGCCTCCCTTGCGCTGTACTTGCAGGAGAAGCTGAATTTTTCGACGGAACAGACCGGGACACTGACGGGAATTTTCGGAGGCATGGTCTGGTTTCTCGCGATCTTCGGCGGAGCCGCTGCAGATCGGCTGGGATTTCGCCGTGCTCTCTCGATCGCTTATTTGATTCTGGGCGTCGCGTATTTTCTGATCGGCTCCATCGGAGCACCCTGGCTGGCTCCGGTGCGCAATGCCGTGCCTCTTGGCCTGTTCGTTGGATTCATTCTCATCCTGCCGGCACTCGGCGTCTCATTGGTGAAGCCTTGTGTGGTCGGCACGACGGCTCGCGCTTCCAAAGAGAACGTGCGCTCGATCGGCTATTCCATTTACTACACGATGGTCAACATCGGCGGCGCGCTCGGCCCCTATTTCGCTTCATGGGCCCATCGTCACCTGGGAGTCGAGAATGTTTATCGGGTGGCTGCGCTCAGCGTCTTCGCGATGTTTTTTGTCGTTCTGTTCTTTTTTAGGGAACCGCGCCAGGCAGGCGATGCGCCTCCGCCTTCGATTGCCGCCGTGGCGCGGAACTTCTGTGTGGTCCTCGGCAACCACCGCCTCGTGTTGCCGGTATTGGGAATCGCTTTACTGCTGAGGATCGCGCTATCGGTCTTCCCAACTTTTGGAGTGCCCTACTGGGTTTGGGTGCTGCTGCTGTTCTTCGTGCTCGCCGGGATCAGCCGGTTCATGTGGTTTCTGGTGATCTTCACAGGGTACTGGATTGTCTTTTGGCAGCAATACATCAGCTTGCCCGGTTATATCCACGGCTACATCAGTGCCAATGCCGACGTAGAGATCATTCTCGTGACCGACGGGCTCACTGTCATCTGCCTTACACTCGCAATCAATTATCTGACGCGTAAGATCCCAGCATTTCCAGCCGTCATTCTGGGCACCGTAATCACTTCGGTTTCGTGGCTGATCCTCGCCTTCCGGCCGACGGTATGGGGCGCGATTCTTTCCCTGTTCGTCCTGGCGCTGGGCGAGATCATTCAGGCGCCGCGTTATTACGAATACATTTCACGGCTGGCTCCAGCAGGACAGCAGGGGACGTATATGGGCTTTGCGTTCTTGCCGATCGGTATCGGATCGCTGATCGGAGGCTGGTTCGGCGGGACGCTTGTCCACCGCTTCGGCGAAGTCGCCCACCGTCCGGCGCTGATCTGGTGGAGTGTTACTGCCGTCGGCCTGGTGACGGCTGCGCTGCTCTGGATCTATGACAAGATAGTCGGCAAAGCGGGCACAGCTCCCGCTAGTTAGCGTAGTCTCCCAACCGTACCGTATTTGATGAAGATTCGTGACCGCGCCCCACGCCTGGTGCTGCGCACGGCGTGTGAGACGTTGTCGGTGGCAGTGCGCAAGCGAATTCTGGCCTAGCGGCCTCCCGATTTCCGTGCCGCATAGCATCAATCGAGAAATACTTCATCCACGTAGCACCAGCGCCAGTCTTCCCCCGGCTCAAAGGACTTGACGATCGGGTGTTTGGCATGCCGGAAGTGCGCGCTGGCATGCTTGTTTTTGGATGAATCGCAGCATCCCACATGTCCGCAGGAGAGGCAGAGCCGCAGGTGAACCCAGCGGTCGCCCATTTCCAGGCATTCTTTACAACCTTTTCCGCTGGGGGTGACGTGGCGAATTTCGCCAAGGTGTGTGCATTGCGCTGCCATGTTTGCTCCTGATGGTTCAGGGTTGCTAGCTCAGTGCCCTACTTCTTCCAGATATTTTTCGACCTCAAGTGCGGCCATGCAGCCGGAACCCGCGGCGGTAATGGCTTGCCGATAGCGCCGGTCCTGAACGTCACCGCAGGCGAACACGCCGGGGACTTTCGTAAACACGTTCTTGGTTGTGACCAGGTATCCGTCGGCGTCGGTGTCGAGCTGGCCTTCAAAGATCTTGGCGTTCGGTATGTGACCAATACCGAGAAACATTGCGCTAGTGGGAAAATCCCGACTCTTGCCGCTCTTCAGATTTCGCAGACGCAGGGAAGTGACTTCCTGCTTGCTCGCGTCAAGCACATCATCGACCACTGTGTCCGTCATGAACGCGATCTTCGAATTACTGCGCGCGCGGTCGAGCATGATCTTCGAAGCGCGGAACTCGTCGCGGCGGTGAATGAGAGTGACCTTGCTGGCGAAGCGCGTCAGGAAGGTGGCCTCTTCCATAGCGGAGTCGCCGCCTCCGATGACGGTGATTTCTTTGCCGCTGAAGAAGAAGCCGTCGCAGGTGGCGCAGGACGAAACGCCTCGTCCGATCAATGCCTGCTCATTCGGTAATCCGAGCCAACGCGCGGATGCCCCGCTCGCAATAATCAGCGTGCGGGAGAGGATTGTTTCTTTGCCGAGGGATAACTCAAAAGGACGTTTACTAAGGTTAGCCTTCGAAACGTGTCCCATGCGGTATTCGGCGCCGAACCGCGCGGCCTGCTTGCGCATGTTCTCGATCAGTTCGGGCCCCTGGATGCCGTCGGGGAAACCGGGGAAATTTTCCACCAGCGTAGTGAGCGAAAGTTGTCCGCCGGGCTGATGCCCTTCGAGCACGAGTGGCTTCAGGTTGGCGCGCGCGGTATAGAGCGCGGCGGTATGGCCAGCGCATCCGGAGCCTATGACTACGACATCGCGAATATCCATAATGGTCAATCTGATAGATTCGGAAAACGCAATTTCGATGCAACCACCAGCTTCTTCAACTGGCGTTAAGGGCTCTTTTTGGTGGTGGAGGAGGACTTGGCGGCCGATCCCGCAGCCATACGAGCCAGCTCCTGCGGAACCATCCGGCGCACGCCCAGCGCATCGCGATAGCGGTTCATGATCGATGATGCAGCCTGAAATAAGGGCGCATAGGCGGTCTGATCGGTCGCCGGACCTTCGCTTCCCGAGCATCGCGCCAGCACCACAGAGGGCTTTCCGAAACGCTCCAGTTTGATGCGTGACACAGGAGTATTGGACGTCAGCATAGCTGCGGGCGAAGCCACTGTGGAGGCGCTGTCCTCAATTGAAATCTGCATCAGATCTTTCGGTTCTCGCACCCGTAACACCAGAGTCTCGACCATGTTCTTGGAGTCCACGCTGAACGAATACTGGGCGTTGGTGAAAGGCGCGGATTCGGGAAACTCGCGGCGAACACGGACCCAGTCAGCGCTTGACGTCGTGCCCGCGGGCATTGGCTGCATACCCGGAATCGGCGTGCTCGGGTCGAGTGTGGAGTGGCCGCGGGCTACTTCGAAGTCGTTGGCAAACGTCAGTTTGGCGGGAACTTTCGCCAGCGCGGAGGACAATTCTTTCTGCTCGTCAGTGGACGGTGTACACACGTTCAGGACGTTCACCTTCACGGGAGGCTGCTGGGCGAAGATCAACGTTGAGAAGGTCAACGTTGTGATGAGAATTTGCCGAGGGAACACCGCGAAATTGTATCAGGAGGCTCAAGCCGTCAGAGCAAGTTGCAGCCGGGGAAAACAGAAACTGTCATCTTGCGCAAAGGACGGGCCTGTTTTCTGTAACAGCACGTGAAAGCAATCCTTCGTTTCGCTCAGGATGACAGTTCAATTGTGAACCTATTCTGGCTGGCTGGTCTCCGGTTCAATCGCGCCATGCCTGCGCAGCAACTGCGGCAGGTTCTGCGAAAATGCGGAGCGCGGCAATACCATGTCGCAGCCCACCTCGTGTGCCTTCTGCTTCAAGTCGCCCTGGACATGTGACAGGAAGCCGATGATGGACGTCCCCTTCTTTAGCTTGCTCTTCAGCTTGGGGATCAGCGTCAGCGGTTTCGCGTTAGCGTTGTTCAGGTCGAAGATGATCAGGGAAGGCTTTCCGTCGCCGTTGTTGCTTAGACGGTCGGTGAGATCCTTTTCGTTTTTCACGAATTCGACCTTCACGTTCATCTTGCGTCCGGTTTCCTGGATCTTAGCGAGGAAGAAAAGGTCTTCTACAAAGGCGAAGATGCGGGAGGCAGCGTCCTCGTGTTGAGCGGGCAAAGGTTCGGGGTCCATCGGAGAGTAGGATGGGCCGAATCCGGCGCGGCGCCCTCCCCCTCCGCGGCCATTGTCTCCGCCCATGTTGGAACGGTAGTTATGGTCCATAGGAGCGGTGTAAATGCCTTGTCCCTGCTGGCGGTCGCGGCCCATCTGGCCACCTGCTGCGCCTCCGGGACCTCGTTTAGGCGGACGCCGTCCCCGGCGCCGTTTGTGCTTCCCTCCGCCTCCGGAGGGATGTCGCGGTCCTGGGTTCATATTTTTGTTTATCCTGACCTGACTACCAGGCCTGATTGTTTCGTCTTCCCTGCGGTTGGCGCACGCTGTTGGCGCGGGTTGCTGCGCATCTACGAATGACAGAGCACACGCAAAAACACTGGGTTGCTATCGAGAACGATATTCAAACCGTCTTGGCGCCTTGGAGTTGTGCGCGAAGGGCCAGCTTAGGAGCGTGGCCGTAGGGAACATAATGATGTTACTCATGAAAGCGTCGGCTGCGCAAGGGGGTAATGCTGGTAGTTTTGCACAAGCGGAACCCTTTGGTAATCGCTGGACGGCTCTGACCTCACTGGGCAAAAGTGTTGCACGCATTCATGTCTCCTGTGGAATAGCCTTTCTGGAACCACTCCATGCGCTGTTGCGAGGAGCCGTGCGTAAACGAATCGGGGTTCACGTGGCCGGTCGACATCCGCTGCAAACGGTCATCGCCAACCGCGGCCGCGGCATTTAACCCCTGCTGGACTTCTCCCGGCTCCAGCAGATTTCGCTGGCTGGTGGAGTGTCCCCAGACCCCTGCAAAGCAATCGGCCTGCAATTCCAGGCGGACCGAAAGCTGCTTGGCAGATCGCGGGTCACGCTCCTGCGCCGAATGGACCTTTGGTTCGATGCCCGTTAGCTTTTGAACGTGGTGGCCGATTTCGTGAGCCAGAACGTAAGCCTCCGCAAATTCTCCCGGCGCTCCGAAACGCTGCTTCAGTTCATCGTAGAACCCTAGATCGATGTAAACCTTTTCGTCATTGGGACAGTAGAACGGGCCGGTGGCGGACTGTGCGGTACCACATGCGGAATCGATGCTGTCGCGAAACAGCACCAGCTTGGCATGTCGGTACGGGACGTTTTTCTGGCCGAGGATCTGGGTCCAGGTTTTCTGGGTATCATCGAGAACGAAGGAAACGAATTGCACGAGAGGTTCTTCACGCTGATCGCGGGCGGTATCAGGCTGGCTGTTCTCTGTTGGAACTCCGCCTCCACCACCGGTGACGAGTGATAAAAAGTCGCGCTTGAAGACCAGGCTCAGAACCAGCAGGATGAGGAAACCGCCGATCCCAATATGCATGCCGCCGAGGTTGAAACCTCCGCCTCCCCCGCTTGCGTCTCGGTCATCTTCAAGATCTCCACTGCGCCCTCCGGGTGTCCAACGCACGATTCCTCCTTCGCTGTGGACTGAGAGTCTTCCCTTCGCGGATCAGATGCGGGTTATCTTTGAGAAGAGCACGCAGTGAAGGGGCGGACGGGTCAGAGACCCGTCCCTGCACCGATGACAAAACTCTTCAAATTGCGGAACGGCGGCCCGAGATCAAGTTCACAATCAGCACGACCAATGCGACCACCAACAGAAGATGAACCAGGCTACCTGCAATGTGGAAGCTGAAACCGAGCAACCACATAACCAACAAAATCACGAAAATGGTCCAGAGCATGGAGACTCCTCTCCTCGCCCGCAAGTGAGCCGGGCGGAAATCAGTCTAGGAGACCTGGAGGGACACGGCCATCCGGTCAACTGTGTACGGCCCCGTACTTTGACTACTAAGAAACACACTGGAAACCCCGGAGTTCATCGCAAGAGGTTCAATTTCTAAAAGTTGCACTGGCTCCTGAAGTTCACCAAGGGCGCGCCGATGTAAAAAGAGTGAACCCAGTGTCTGCCGAAGGCGCGATCGCGGGCGAGAGTACGCTCGCCGTTCCGGGGCAGCGATATGTCGCTCGCCAGCCTATCCTCGATCGCACGCAGAAGGTATTCGGATACGAACTGCTGTTCCGGGACGGCCTGGAAAACTGCTTTCGTGCCGACCCCGACCTCGCATCGCGCAGCACTCTTGACAGCACATTGCTCTTCGGCATGAACACGTTGTGCGATGGAAAGAAGGGTTTCGTAAATTGCACGCGGGATGTGCTGCTCAAAGACCTCCTGACACTGCTACCTTCAGATCAAACTGTGGCCGAAATTCTCGAAACTGTCGAACCGGGGGATCGGGTGATTGCCGCTTGCAAGCGGTTGAAGGATGCCGGCTACCTGATCGCCCTTGATGATTTTGCTCCCAACGATCCTCGCACACCACTTTGCGATTTCGCGGACATCCTGAAGGTCGACTTCCGCGCAACCAAAATTGAGGAAAGAGCCGCATTGATGCGGCAGTTTGGAAAAGGCAAGCGTCAGATGCTGGCTGAAAAGATCGAGACACCATTGGAATTCCGGCAGGCTCGCGACATGGGATTTGTACTTTTCCAGGGACACTTCTTCCGCCACCCCGAAATCCTGACGGCGCGTGAAGTGCCTGCCAACAAATTGCACCACCTGCGACTGCTGGAAATGGTCTGCCGCATCGAACTGGATTTGAAAGAACTGGAAAAGATGATCAAGCAGGAAGCTTCGATCTGCTATCGCCTGCTGCGATACCTCAACTCGCCACTCTTTGGATTTTCGCTCGAAATCAAGTCCATACGACACGCAATGGCAATCCTCGGCGAACGAGAGGTGCGGCGGTGGATCCGATTGGTGGTGACCGTAAGTGCAGCCGAACAAAAGTGCTCCGAGCTGATACTGAATGGCCTGAGCAGGGCTCGATTCTGCGAGTTAATATCCGGCAAACTGCGGACGGACGGCGATATGTTTCTGATGGGGCTGCTGTCGGTCATGGATTCGATCATGGAAGTACAGATGGAGGTATTGCTGGCGCAAGTACCCGTGGACAAGGAAATGAAATCAGTCCTTCTAGGACAGCCCAGCAAGCTGCGACCGCTGTATCAGCTCATGTTGGCGCAAGAATCCGGAGAATGGGAACACTCGGCACGACTGGCAGTAGAGGTGAAGCTCAGCAACGAAGAGGTTTCAGAAAGATGGTGGCAGGCGATGCAGTGGGCGCAGAACGTGACCAGTGGTGTGTAGCATAGAAGGTCAGAGAATTGTGCTATGCCGAGCAAGCATCGCGCGTTGCTGACCGTTAGAAAGCCAGCAGCCGAGAGCTTGTTACGGTGCTTCGATCAACTCCATCTTTCCTTCGCGCGTGCGGTGAAGGACCATCACTTTTCCTTTCGGATCGCGGAAGACGAAGACGTCGCGATCGCGAAAATGGGCCTCTTTGATTGCTTCTTCGAGCGTCATCGGCCGCATCGCAACGGAGTCCCTGGAGTGCACGAGGTGTACTTCCGTGGTCTTAGCAACCGCTGGAAATTTGTGGACCGTCACTGAAACCGCAGTGCTTTCGGTAAGTCCGACGGCCGCCTCGAGCGATTCCTGTTGCCCGTTTCCATCGAACTTCTTGCTGGCTTTGCGCTTCTTGCTCAGCCACTTGGTTTTGTACTTGAGTGCCTGCTTGTGGAGATGATCCAGCGCTTCGTTTGCAGCTGAGAGCATGTCATTCGCTTGGGCTAGGCCCACAATTGGTCCCTTGCGAAGTGTGATTGTGATTTCAGCTTTGTGACGGTGCTTCTCGACGGCCAGCACAACTTTGGTTTCGAACCTGTCGCCCAGGATCCTGCGGATTTTGTTGAGTCCGATTTCGATTTCCTTGCGGACCTTCGGAGTGATTTCGTACTGCCGGCCAGTGTATTCCACGTTCATGGAGCATCCCTCCACAAAGTTAAAAGCTAAATATATGGCGGGCTGCAAGAAGCGATCTCCGCCGTCCGGTTCGATTTTGGATCGCAGCCTGGTGGCTCGACGTTCGCAGCCTCACTTTTTCACCCTTCTCTGATGCGTGCTTGGGATTTTCATGTCTTCCCGATACTTCGCAACCGTGCGCCGTGTAACCTGGATGCCCTGCGACTGCAGAATACGGGTGATCTGCTCGTCAGTCAGTGGGCGGGACGGGTCTTCTTCCTCGATCAACTTCTTAACCCGGCGCTTCAAAATCAGGAGTGACGTGTTGCCGCCCTCCGGTCCCTGCACGCTTTCCGAGAAGAAATATCGCAATTCGAAGACACCCTGCGGGGTATGCGCATATTTGCTGGCAACCGCGCGGCTGACAGTGGAGGGATGGACACCGATTTCCTCGGCCACCTCTTTGATCATCATGGGCTTAAGCTGATCGATGCCCCGTTCAAGAAAATCCTGTTGGCGCGCGACGATGGAGTAGCAGACTTTCATAATCGTCTGCTTGCGCTGTTCAATGTTCTTGATCAACTGAATGGCAGACTTGTAGCGCTCTTTGACGTAATTGCGCGTGTCACGATCGTTGCCGTCGCGGGTGAGAAGCCGCTTGTACGCAGGATTCAGGCGCAATTGCGGCAGGTCCTCGTCGTTCATGATGACCAACCACTCATCGCCATGCTTGATAAAAGCGACGTCCGGCTCGATCAGCCGCGGGGGAACTTTGTTGTACTGGAGTCCCGGACGGGGATCAAGGGTGCGAACGTAATCGAGCGCAGCCAAGACCGCCTCTACTGGACGTCCGATCGCGCGTCCGATCTCTTTGAATTGCTTCAGTGTGACTGCGCGCAGATGCTGATCAACCACCGCCATGGCATCTTTCACGACCTGCTCGGTGGCCCCGCTTCCGTTTCTGTGCTGCTGCAATTGCGTGAGATGGTAGCGCAACTGATAAATAAGGCACTCGCGCAAGTCCCGGCAACCGACTCCGGGCGGATCGAACTGGCGCACGATTTCCAGAGCTTCGTGCAAATCCTCCCGGGCGAAGCTGGCGGGGATTACGGGCGGAGTCGAAACGGCGAGCGCGGGTTCCTTCTCTCCTGCCTCTTCTGGCGCAGGGACATGGGCTTGGAACGCGATGTCATCGGTAATACCGAGCGAAGAGTCCTCGCCTGCCTCCTCCAGGAGTTCCGCGGTCTCGCCGTATTCCGGGGCTAGGCTGGACGTTTCCGGTTCGAGAGGTGACGCGGCATCGATTCCGATCGCCTGCGCTTCTACGACTATATTGGTTTGTTTTTGGACATCGACGGCGGGTGGCGCAGGCGGCGCGATTCCGAGCAATTCCTCGTCGCTGGCAATCAGGTAGCCGTCTTCACTCAGGTTGCCGATGATCACTTCGGCAGCATCATGGACCTGCCGGCTCACCGAAATCGCCCCGAGCTGCCATCGCAGATGATCAGTTAAATTTCCGGGCTTGGAGAGAAAGTTTTCGAAGGAAGGCTTTTCAATCTCTTCCATCTCGCCACGGCTACGGTAACCGGGGTCAAGATAGTCCTGAAAGAATGAGCCGAAATCAATTTCCTCGAAGGGATCTTTTTTCTCGTCCGCTACTGGTTTCTCTTCCGCCGTAGCTTGAGCAGCGATGCGATCGCGTTCCTCTTCCTGGCGGCCGACATCGTCGATCAGGGGAACCGCATCTTCCAGTTCTTCGAGCACCGGATTCTCAACCATCTCGGCATTGATCATGTCCTTGAGCTCAAGCTTGTTGAGCGCGAGCACAGACACCATCTGGACGAGCCCCGGCGTCAGGATCTGCCGCTGCGACAACTTGACGTTCAGTCTGGGCTGGAGAAGAACCATGCTCTAACTCTTGCTCTCTATTGGGTGCTGTAAGATCAGAGATCAGATTGCAGAAGTAAAACCCTCAATGAGAGAGTTGTTCACCTCTCCAATTTGACCTATTACCCCAGACCTCTCTAACTTCTCATGCGCCGGAGTCTAGACGACTGTCACCAAAGGCCAATTCATACACGCCTTGGTAACTCTCTCTCAAACTAGGGAGAAACTTTCTCCCAGATAGACCCGGCGTACTTCAGGATCACTTCCCAACTGCTCCGGGGTGCCGGCTCTAAAGATGCGGCCTTCATTGATGATGTAAGCCCGGTCGGTCACCGAAAGCGTTTCGCGGACGTTATGGTCCGTGATTAAAATTCCAATTCCACCCGCCCGTAGGTCCGAAATAATCTTCTGCAAGTCCAGCACAGCGATCGGGTCAATTCCTGAAAACGGTTCATCCAGCAGGATGAAAGTCGGGTTGATGCACAACGATCGCGCGATTTCGACGCGTCTTCGTTCGCCGCCCGACAATGCATATCCCCGATTCTGGCGGATATGTTCCAATCCGAGCTGATCAATCAGCTTCTCCGCCTTCTCCCGGCGCTCGTGCCAGGAAATAGGCTGGGCCTCCAGGACGGCGAGAATATTCTCCTCGACCGTCAGCTTGCGAAACACCGAAGCTTCTTGAGGGAGGTAGCTGATGCCGTACTGGCGGGCCCGCAAGTACATGGGAACGCCGGTAATATCTTGGTCGTCGTACAGCACCCTACCTGTATCGGGAGGAATCAGGCCGACAATGGAATAGATGGAGGTAGTCTTTCCGGCGCCATTCGGACCCAGCAGTCCAACTACTTCCCCCTGCTGTACCTGAAGGCTGACTCCGTTTACTACCCGTCGGCCACGGTAACTCTTGCCAATTTCGTCGGTGGCCAGGCTATGCATTTATCGTGCCACTTGCGTCCTGGTTGTTGTCGGGGACGTCTCTCTGCCTTCAACCAGCACCCTATCATCGCGTCTAAAGAAAGTCAACGAATCGCCGGTAATCTTGCCGTGTTCGGCATCAAAAATGCTAGGAGAACCGCCGGTCAGTACGAACTTGTCGTCGGCAGCAAGATACTCCAAACGCTCCCCCGTGGCCCGTCGCGAGGGCTGCGCGATCACAATATTGCCATCCGCTACAATCCGGTCCAACTGGCCGGGCATGGCGCCTTGCGAAGAAGATTGGGTCTGAGCTCGGGACCGCAGGAAAATGTTCATCTGCCGCGCAGTCACAGTGACATCCGCGCCTTTCGCTGTCACGCTGCCATCCAGGACAATTTCCCGCTCGGAATCGTTATAGGCTAGTCGCGGCGATGTGATCGTCGCCGGAGTTGCCTTCCCGGCTTTGTCTGTCTGAACGAGAACTGTCGACACAGGATGCGCGTCTGTACCTTGCGCTACCAGCGATCGATGATCCCGATCGAACTGAATGCTGGGAGACTCGACGACATTCGAATTTTGCCAGAGACGGGCGTTGCCCGAGTAAATCGCGACCGGCGGCGACCGGCGAGCAATAACGCTCCGACTGGTGACATGGATGGGATCGGCGGAGGCGAGCAATGCACCATCCGGCTGCGCTTTCAATTCCGAATACGTGCTCTTCACGCCACCTTCGGCGGTGGCATCACCGGTGGCACGATCCAGCCGGATCACTTGCGCCGTAATCGTCATACCGCTGTCGGAGACTCGAGGCGATCCACTCAGGACCAGCAACTGATCGGCCGTGGTATACGTCGCGCGCTGTCCCCAAGCCTTTCGAGTTCCATCCACGTAGGCAACGGACCCCGCCTGTGTGATGGAGGCGACGCCACCCGTCGGTCGAAAGGCCACGTCGAGACTCTGGCTTGTTGAGAGCCGGTCAGATTGTCCCGTAGCGCTTGTAATGATCTTCGCGTCGGGGGCGCCGTGCAGATTGGCGAGGCGATTCTGGTCGCTGAAAGCGAATATGAATTTGCCCGCGGTGACGACCGTCTTCTGGTGGGCGTTCGCCTGCGTGATGAGGATCTGAGGCGGCCCGCTGGTCTCGGCCCTCTGGAGAAGTCTCCCGTTTTTCACAAAGAAGTCGATAACTGGCGCAGACAGTTCAAGGTTCTGCGTATCATCAGCACCCGTCTTCGATGGTGATGGCACCGAAGCCGTGACCACACTCGCCGATCCCTTTTGTTGGGCGAGCCGTACTCCACCTTCAGCATGAACGGTCTGAAGAATCTGTTTTCCAGCGAAGCGGAGCGTTGCGCTGCCAGCGGAAGCCTCCGCAGGTTGCGCACCCTGCGAGGACAATCGAACATTACCTCTGAGAATTGCCATCTGAAGAAAATTACGCGTTCCAGCGAGCAAGAGTTCAGCTCGGTCGGCTCGAGAGCGCGCATCTGATGTGCCGTGCAGCTCGGTTTCAACATTGCCTTCCGCCAGAATTCGCTCGACAGTATTGTCAGGCCGCAAAAAGAAGGTTGCCCTGTCGGACCGGAGTTGCTGCTCATTCCGCAACATCAAGGGATGGTTGAGTACGACCTGACGGGGCTGCTTAAAGATTTCTGCGTGCGACGCGGTCAGGTGCGCCTCTTGCGGGCTGGAAATGTCTAACGAGATTTCCGAGAGCAGACTGAGCGTGCCGCTTTTGGATATATATTGGATGCCCACCGCCGAACCTGACGCTTGCGGCGTCTGAAAAATCACCCGCCCTTGGACCGATGCATTGCCCGTGGTCCGATTGAATACCAACCCGCGGGCCTCGATGTGAATCGGATTCTTTGCCGGTTGCGGAGCTGTCTGATCCGCGGCATGTAGCCCTTCAGGATTGGCTTCGAGATCAATCTCGACCTCGCCCCTGGCCGTCACATCGCCCGACGCGGGATCGTATTCGAAGTCAGCGCCCGTGATGCGGTCGAAGCGGCTCGCATCCTTTCCGTAAACAACGATCTTGACGTCATGGAGCTCGGCGCGTCCGCCCTGCTTAAACTGTACGGCTTTCGACGCGCCGACCGTAAACAGCGTGCGGCCTTCATCGGACTTCGAAATTGAAAAGCCCTCCGCCGTCTGCTGGATCTCGATGCCGATTTTCTTGGGGACGTCGTGTAATGCATTACGCACTCGCCAACGCGCATAGAGATACATGCCCGCGACCATCAAGACCATCAGGATCGCACCCGCAGCAAACCAACGCCGCAGACGGGAAACGGGAAGGGGCATGTCTAGAGTTTAGCGGAACGGGGAGCGGGAGATTGTGGAGGATTGATTGCAAAAGAATGGGCTGATACCCGCTTGCCGGATGGTTTGCGGGTTGACATCATACGGCTTACTGAATCCGCACCAGCGTTCCCGCGACCATGTCATGCAAGGCCTGCTTGCGCTCGGTGAAGCCCGCGATCACGTAACCGATAAACAGTGTCAGAGCGGAAAGCCACTTGGCAAAGTGGCGCCCGCTGGCGCGGCCAAAAGTAATGCGATTACCGGCGAGATCGGTGACTTTCATCTGAAAGATCATCTTGCCCAAAGTGGCCTGCCGTGCTGAACTCTCCATGAAGGCCTCGTACAACCAGGCTCCGGCGACGCCGATCACGAAGCCAAAAGCTCCGCCCATAATCCGGAGGCCGGTGTTTTCGACGCCACTGATGGCGCCAGCCATGCCGGTCACTCCGCCAATCAGCAGGCTCAACGGGAAAACGACTGCTTGGACGATAATTCCGTCAATGATTGCCGCGAGAAAGCGAATCCAGAAGCCGCCATAGCGAACGCCACGCGCGACGGCCGCCGCGCCAGCAAACGGCACTGCCGGTTGGTACGGGGCGGCCGCGACTGGTGGGGGAATGCTAGCCGGGGCGGAAACTGCTACGGCCGTTGGCGGTACCGAAGCCCCACACCGCGCGCAGAATTGAGATCCCGCCACATTGGACGCGCCACACTGACTGCAAAAGAAAGTTCCGTTCATGGAGGGGCACTATAAAGATCCCGTCGGAAACTGTAAAGATGAAAATTTGATCACTTACTGCGAGCTACGTCCCGAAGCGTCAACTCTAGCCCGCCGAATTCAGGATGGTCATTCAACCCAAGCGAGTAGGCGATATCGATTCGATCGCCAGCCAGTAACTGTAATCGATCGCAGGACTCCTTCAGGCCCCATCCCATCGCACTGAAGGTTATATTGCGCCGCCAGGAAGATTGCGTTGCGGCGATGCTGTGCCCCGCAGCCACATCCGCTCGCTTCGGAATCGCCGCTGCCTCGGGGTGACAGCGCGGCGTAAAGTCTTGAGTCGCGGCCGCCGATGCTACGCACTCATTCGCGGAAGGCGCCACCCGCAGCCGGATGTGCTTTTCTTTCACAGCCTGGGGCGGCGACATCAGACGAACAGAACTGGCAGTGAAGACCGGCTCGGGATTTTGCATTCCGAAAGGCTCCAGCAGGCGCAGAGCCTGGTGCAGTTCAGGAGTAACTGCTTCCAGCGGCAGGCTCGCGTCGAATTCGAGCTGCGGCTCGAAGTCTGCGAGTGTGAGGCGCTGGCGCGCATAGGCGTCGAGCTGCTCCCGGAGCTTCTGTACGTTCGCGCCTGCCAGCGCGAAGCCGACGGCATGTGCGTGCCCGCCATAACGTGAAAAAAGCTCGTGGCAGGACTCAAGCGCATCAAGTAAGTGAAATGCTGGTATCGAGCGTCCCGATCCATGCGCTTCTTCTCCTTCCCGGGAGAGTACGAGCGCCGGGCGGCAATATTTCTCGACGACCCGGGTGGCGGTAATGCCGATCACACCACGATGCCAACCTTCGCCATCGATGACCATGCAATAGGCATCTCGCAAAGCGGGATCCTCTTCCAGTCTGCGTTCGATGCTCGCGATGATGCTGCGTTCTTCGTCCTGACGATCGGCATTCAGCTTATCGAGGCGTCCGGCGATCTCGCGGGCGCGATCAATTTCTTTCACGCTGAAGAGTTCCACCACGTCGCGCGCAGCGTCCATCCGGCCGGCGGCATTCATGCGAGGCGCGATGCGAAAAGCAACTTCGGTAGCGGTGAGAGCGCGGCCGTCGCCCAGTTTCGCCACTTCCAGTAGCGCCTTCAGCCCGACGTTAACTGGAGAACGCAGACCCGCCAGTCCAAGGGTCGCAAACACACGATTTTCGCCGAGCAACGGAACTGCGTCGGCGATCGTCGCGACGGCAACGATTTTCATGAATGACATCAGCAAGCGCGAGCGATCTTTTGGATCAAGCCGGCGCTGCATGAGCCCCTGCGCTAACTTGAAGGCCACTCCTGCACCGCACAAATATTTGCAGGGATAGTCGCATCCATCCTGATTTGGATTGACCACCGCCAGCGCCTGGGGAAGCCCATTGTTGCCGGGCAGGTGATGATCTGTCACGACCAGGTCCACACCCGTGCGGTGCGCGGTCTCGGCGGCAGCGAAGGCCCGGATGCCAGTATCGACGCTGATCACCAGTCGCACGCCGTCCGAAGCGGCGCGCTCGATTACCTCGTCCCGCATCCCGTAGCCTTCGCGGATGCGGTGGGGAACGTGAAAGTCAGCAGCGCCTCCGCACAGCTCGATCGCAGTCTTGAGAATGACAATTGCCGTGGTGCCGTCGACGTCGTAGTCGCCGTAGATCAGGATTTTTTCTTTACACTCGACCGCTGCTTCCAGCCGGTCGAGCGCGGACTTCATGCCGCTCATCTGAAGCGGGTCGTGGAGATGCGCCAGTTGAGGCACCAGAAAATGAAGGGCGGCTTCGGGCTCATCAATGCCGCGTCGCACCAGCATCTCCGCCAACACCGGCAGGGCGGCGGGAGCGAGTTTCAGACCAAAATCGGGTAGCGCAGCCGCAAGCACATGGACCTTCAACGAATCGGCCGGTTTGGAGATCCAACGCATACGCATAGATGTTAAGGGTGTGAAAGCTTAGTTATCTCACAAATCCGGATGGGCAGCTTCATCGCGCAAACGTCACTTGGGAGGACACTCCCCTTCGTTTATGCAGAACGCCGGACGCGCGCCGATGAGATATCCAGTTCGGGCAATCTAGCCCTTCCCTTGAGGTTGCGCCTATGGCGGGTACGAGAGCTCGCGCCCGCAGGTGAATGTTATGGGTACTCTCACCGCCACTCCGCCGATGCCGCAGGATCCGCTCGAAAGTCTGCCGACCCTGGTAGACTTACCGCCTTTTCCCCTGGTCGCATTGAGAGCGCTGAACGTCCTTTCGGGAACC
>QIAJ01000092.1 GCA_003225495.1 Acidobacteriota bacterium | reverse complement strand
TGCCAGCCGGACTACTTCAAGCCCATTGCGCCGCTGGTTTTTCACAACGATGGGAACGGGCGCTTTACTGAAGTCTCGCAGAAAATCGGTCTTTCGAAACCTGGCAAGGGGTTGGGCATCGCCTTCGCAGATTACGATCGCGACGGCTTGCCTGACATCTTCGTGGCCAATGACTCTACGCTCCAATTTCTTTATCACAACAAAGGCAACGGCACATTCGAAGAAATCGCGCTGATCAACAACGCCGCTGTCGATGGCGACGGACGAACATTTGCGGGAATGGGAATCGATTTCACGGACTACAACAATGACGAGCTTCCTGACATCGTGATTACGGACCTGGCGAATCAGATGTACGCGTTGTACCAGAACAATGGCGATGGCAGCTTCAACTACACGAGCCTGACATCCGGCCTCGGGCCAATCACGCGGACTCACTCCGGTTGGGGCGTCAGGTTCTTCGATTACGACAATGACGGCTTGAAAGATCTGCTCGTCGCTCAGGGCCATGATCTCGACACCATCCAGCTGACTTCCCCGAACTTGCGTTACCGTGAACCGATGTTGCTGGTGCGGAACATCGGCCAGGGCTTCGTCGACGTATCATCCAGTTCTGGAGCGGTCTTCCAACAAGCCTGGGCGGCGCGTGGTATGGCGATTGGCGACATCGATAATGACGGGCGGCTCGATGCCGTCGTGTCGACGAACGATGGGCCTGCGTATATCCTCCACAACGAAACTCCTATTCAGAATCACTGGCTGACCCTGCGCCTCGTGGGGCACAAGAGCAATCGGGATGGGATCGGCGCGGAAGTGAAGCTCGTCACTCCGAAGGGCACGCAGTTAGCTACCGTCAGCACCGCCGGCAGTTATTTATCCGCGAGCGACAAGAGGGTGCACTTTGGCCTGGGAGCAGAGACTTCGGCAGCTTCCATTGAAATTCGATGGCCAAGCGGCATCGTTCAGAAGCTGGGCGATGTTCATGGAGATCAGATTTTGCAAGTGGACGAGCCCGTCGCGGCTGGCACGGGAAAGAGCAAATGACGCGCAGCCGGTCAATGCTTCCCCAATTATTCATGCTGATGTTTGTGTGCGCTTTGCCCGGAATAGCCGGGCAAAATGCGCAGCAGGTGGTCAAACCGCAGTCAGGTCCCATGGGCGGAGTCTCCACCGGCGCGGCGCACGCGGCCCAGAAGGATGCTCAATCCCGTCCGATCACTGCCGGAGGATTTGTTGACGGCGCGCCGGTTGTCTTCGCGGACATCACGAAGCAAGCTGGGCTGGACAAGTTTCATCACCGTTCGGGAACGCCTGAGAAAAAATCCATCATTGAGACTCCCGGCTCGGGTGTCGCGTTACTCGATTACGACAATGACGGCTGGCTCGACATTTATCTGCTGAATGGCTCCACCGTCCCCGCCCTCAAAGGTATAGAAGCAGCTCCGCGGGCGATGCTGTTTCACAATAATCATGACGGGACTTTTACCGACGTAACCGCGAAGGCTGGAGTTGCCAACGAGCGCTGGGGGTTTGGGGTGGCGGTCGCCGACTATGACAATGATGGCTGGGCCGATCTCTACGTCGCGAACTATGGGAAAAATCGGCTCTATCACAATAATCACGACGGTACATTTACCGATGTTGCGGACAAAGCCGGCGTGATGCTCGGAGGCTGGTCTGCCGGCCCGACGTGGGGAGATTACGATCGCGACGGACTGCTCGACCTCTTTGTTCCCGGCTACGTGAAATTCGATCCCGATCATCCTCCGGTTGCGGGTCAAGGAAACATTCCGCCGGGATTCTGCAAGTTTCGTGGCATCGATGTGATGTGCGGCCCACGCGGTTTGCCGGGAGAACCGGACCATCTCTTTCACAACAATGGCAACGGAACCTTTACCGACGTCAGCGTGAAGGCCAAGGTTTCAGACCCGAACGGCTATTACGGTTTCGCTTCAGTCTTTGTGGATGTCGACGACGACGGCTGGGTCGATCTGGCGGTCGCGAACGATTCCGTTCCGAATTATCTCTACCACAACCGCCACGACGGCAGCTTCGAGGACGTCAGCTATCTGTCCGGCTTCGCGTTCACCGAAGATGGGCGCGAACAGGCATCGATGGGAATCGCGGTTGGAGACTATAACCGCGACGGCAAGATCGATTTTTACATCACCGCGTTCTCCGATGACTACAACGTGCTCTATCGCAACGACGGTGATGGAAACTTTAGCGACGTCACGTACCAGGCCGGACTCGCCGATCCAACGATTCCCTTCCTCGCCTGGGGCGATGGTTTCCTGGATTTCGATAATGACGGGCTACTCGATATCTTCGTCGCCAACGGGCACGTCTATCCTGGAGTGGATCAGCAGGATTGGGGCACGACCTGGGCACAGCGTCCGCAACTGTTTCGCAATCTCGATGGTGAAAAGTTTCGCGAAGTGCCCCCCGCCACCGGCAGCGGAATGGCTGACGTGATCACCGCGCGCGGCGCGGCATTCGGCGACCTCTTTAATGACGGTCACCTCGATGTCGTCATCAACAATGTGGATTCGATGCCCACACTCCTGCGTAACGTCGTCAAAAATGACAACCATTGGATTGGCCTGCGGCTGGTTGGTGGCCCGAAGAGCCCGCGCGATGCGGTCGGCAGCAAGGTGTTTGTGACTACGGGCAGCATTCGGCAGCGGGCTGACATTTTCAGTGGCGGGAGCTACGGTTCGAGTTCCGATCAGCGTGTGCACTTCGGACTCGGCGCCGCGACCAAGGTCGACAAGCTTGACATTCAATGGCCGGATGGAAGCAAGCAGGAGGTTGCAATCCCGGCGGTCGACCGCATTTTCACAATCGTCGAAGGGAAGGGCATCTCCGACAAATAGACCTCAATGTGCAGGGACCGGTTTGGGTAGCGTACCTGACGCTTTTATTGCCGCCCCACGTTCCAGTTCGGCTTTGGCTTTTTCGTTCATCCCTCTCTTGCGATACAGCTGACCGAGCATGAAATGCAAAGCGGCATTGTCGGCACTGAGTGAAACAGCCTTCTCCAGTTCAGCTTGCGCCTGCACGAGATTATTCTGCCGGGAATAGGCTTTGCCCAGTTGTTCGTGCGCGCGAGCTTCTTCGGGAGAGATCGCCACCGCTTCAACCAGATATGGGATTGCTTCATCGACTTTGTTCTGTTCGAGCAACAGACTGCCGACGTTGATGAATGGTCCAGAATTTTTCGTCAATAATGGCGCCTGCCAGGCGATGGCGTTCTGGAATGCGGCAAAAGCCTCAGGCGTCCTTCCCAGAGCTTGATGAGAAAGCCCGAGATTGTCTTCTGCTTTTACATTCTTGGGGTCGAGTTTCAAACACTCCTTAAATGCAGCGAGCGCTTCTTCGAAGCGATTTTCGTTGTACTTGGCGCGTCCCAGGTAATACCAGGCCTGCGGGTCCTTGGGATTGCGCTCCACGGATCGTGTGAGCCAATGATCTGCGCTTGCGTAGTCCTCCAACAACACGTAGTTGAGGGCGACGGTCTTCAAATCGGCTGCGTCCGGATCACGATGACGGGCTCCCTCGGTGTATTCCAAAAGAGATTCTGCCGGCTTGCCTTGCTTGAACAGGATGAGTCCCAACAGGAAATGACCATCGGCTGAGTCTGGACGGGCGGCGAGGTAAGTGCGGACCAGGTGATCGGCCTTTTCTAGCGATCCGCCGTTTATCTCAGACTTGGCGTCGGCCAAGCCATCCGGCTGAGCCTGCTGAGACTCGGGGCTCGGAAATTTGCCTAAGGGAACGCCGCCTGCCGGCTCCGAGGGTACGGATTGTGCAGCCCCGGCAATGCTGCCGAGCGATAGCCCGACAACGCAATTCACAACTAAATTTGCGATGACGGGTGGCATTTGCGGGGTCGAGAATAGGCAACTTGGGCCGTGCGAAGTGTCTCACTTTCGTGCGGCCATCAGGAGTAAGATAGCAGATCGCCCCTGAGTGCCAGATCGGCAACACGGGGCGTTTTCAAGACTCAGCGATTCACAGCAGCAGGTCGTGCCCGCATCCTCTCCAACCCGCCAGTTGCGATTCGGTCGGAGGGCTGACCGCTTCATTTGTGCCGTCCACCGATTGCTTGCAGTTTTCGCTTTGCTGACTGCCGCCTTTTCCCAATCGACAACAACACCCTCTGTTCTTACTCACGCCGACGCGATTCGGCAACTAAGTCCCGAAGAAGCGGCCCGCGGCTATCCCGTGCAGATTCGAGGCGTCATCACCGATGACGTCCCCGCTCCTGATTTCTTTGTTCAGGATGCCACTGCCGGCATTTACGTCGAAGGAAGTTTGTCGCCGAGTTTTGAGCATCATTTCGGGGACTTGATCGAGTTGGAGGGGATTACTGGTCCTGGAACATTCGCGCCGGTCATCCGGGAACTGAAGGTGCGGGTTGTGGGTAAAGGCGTTCTGCCGGAGACGCGCATTTATCCGTTCAGCGAACTCGCCGGCGGCCAGCAGGACAGCCAATGGGCTGGGGTACGGGGAATCGTGAGGTCAGTCTCGATCGACCGCAGCTCGTGGCGGGAAACTGTACTGGCAATGACGGTCGCCTCCGGCGGCGGCCGTTTCACCGTGCGCGTGCCGATTGCAAAGGACCAGGATTTTTCTTCTTGGATCGACAGCGACGTGTTGATTGAGGGAGTTTGCGGGAGCCTCTTTAACACTCACCGGCAACTCATCGGCGTGCTCTTTTACGTTCCTGACATTCACTTGATCAAAGTCGAGATGCCAGCCAAAGAAGTGCCCTTTTCATCGATGATGCGCTTCTCTCCAGTCAAGGGTCCGCAGCACCGCGTGCGGGTTCAGGGTGTGGTTGCGTATCAGCAACCTGGCCGGGCTTTGTTCCTCCAGAAAAATGGACAAGGCTTGCGCGTGATGTCTTCGCAGGACACTAAGCTCGCCGTGGGAGACGTCGTCGAGGTGGCGGGGTTCCCCACCGTGGGCTCGTCTGCACCGGTGCTCGAGGACGCAGTATTTCACCATGTCCGTCCGGGTCTGGCGCCCCATGCTGTGGCTCTCGATTTAAACCTTCCGTGGGAACAATACGATGGAGCGCTAGTTGTCACCGAGGCGACCTTGCTGCAAGTTGAAACGCAGCCGGACGGACAGCACCTGCTTTTGCAGCACGACGACCTCATCTTCGAAGCCACATTGGAGCCGCAAAGCCATCTCGATCATTTGCCCACGATTAACAGCAAGCTCCGCCTTACGGGAATTTGTCTCGTGAGTAATGGAGGGCTTTGGTCAGTGCCGCAAGCATTTCGGATTCTTTTGCGATCGCAGCAGGACGTCACGGTTCTGAAGGCTCCTCCGTGGTGGAATCTGCGGAGGGCGCTGTGGCTGCTCGGAGTACTGAGCGGAGTCTTGATTCTGGTGCTGATGGTGATGGTCGTGCTGGGCCGCAAACTACGAGAGCAGATGGCAATCATCCGGCAGAAACTGGAGCATGGGGCCGTCCTCGAGGAACGCAACCGCATTGCTCGCGAGTTGCACGATACGCTGGAACAAGAACTGGTTGGCATTACGATGCAATTGGATTTGGCGGTTGATTGCTTCCGAGAGGCTCCGCCGATCGCCTTTCGAGCACTCGATACGGCGCGCAAGATGAGCCGGCATGGGATGGTCGAGGCGCGACGTTCGGTCTGGGATCTGCGGTGTGATCTGCTGGAACAGGGCGATTTGCCCTCCGCGCTGGGCCAAATTGTGCAGCCACTGGCACCCGGTGATGCCGCAAGAATTGATGTCAGCGTGACCGGGACGCCTGTTCGGCTGCCGGGGAAAATCGAAATGAATATCCTCCGTATTGGGCAGGAAGCTGTTGCCAATGCCCTCAAGCACGGCCATGCGTCCCGGGTGCAGATTGAACTGCACTATAGCCCGGAAAAAGTGATTCTAAAAGTGAGCGATGACGGCCGCGGTTTCAGTCCGGATCAGGCAAATTCCGCGGGGCATTTTGGGATGCTCGACATGCGCGAACGCGCGGAGGCTCTGGGTTCACCACTACACATTGTCAGCGCGACAGGCCGCGGAACACAGATTACAGTTGAGGTTCCATCAGAGTCCCAACCTGTTTCCAATGCCGAATCTAAAGCCCATACGCATTCTGGTCGTGGATGACCACTTCATGGTCCGCATGGGGCTGTCAGCCTCGCTGAACGTGGAGTCCGACATGGAAGTGGTTGGCGAGGCGGCCACCGGTGAAAGCGCGCTGGCTGCGTACCGTCAGCACCAGCCCACCCTCGTCATCATGGATGTCCGCCTGCCTGGATCGAACGGCGACGCAGCTACTGCCACGATTGTGCAGGAGTTTCCCGATGCACGCATTCTCATGCTTTCCACTCACTCAGGAGAAGAAGAAGTTTTTCGCGCTCTGCAAGCCGGAGCTCGCGGCTACATCCTGAAGAGCGCCATGCGTGAGGAACTGCTGCGAGCAATCCGCGAGGTTTACGCAGGCAGACGGTATGTTGATCCGGCAGTAGCACCGCTGCTGGCCGCGCGCATGCAACACCGGTCCCTGACCAGCCGTGAACTGGAAGTGCTCCGGATGGTGGCCAGGGGCCTCGGCAATAAGGCGATTGCCGCTTCGCTCAGCATTGCTGAGGTCACCGTCAAACTTCACGTCAGCCACGTGCTCGAGAAACTGAATGTGAAAGACCGCACCGAAGCAGCTACCGTTGCTGTGCGGCGAGGAATCATTTCACTGGATTAGCCGGTGGCACTGTTCGACTAACTCAGACCGTTTCTCCTAAACTAGGCGCGGTGGCAGCCTCAGGGCGGCCGTCAGAACTGGTAGCCATCAAGTTGGCGGGCACTTGTGCCCGTAAGTGCGGCAACCGCCATCAGATACGCAGCATCACACTGCTTCCGTCATTATGAGACATTACGTTATGCTGAAGAGCAAGGCTGTCCATCCATGATGCAGAAATCACGGCTGCTCGCAGCATTTTTTATTGTTTCCGTTGGCATATGTCTTCCGCAATCTTCGAATGATCCTTTGTCTCAGAGCGCAGGCTCAGACTGCTCCGACCCTGCGCGGGCCGGCACTCCCGAATGTACTGCAGCACAAGCTCAGAGATCCGGCAGCACTCAGGGACGGGAGTATCCCTCACTGTCGCCTTCCGTGGCTCCACCAGTATTGAGAACATCGCCCGACTTCTCGTCGGATCAACAAACACAGAGCCTGCCTCCGCTGAATCCGTCACAGCTTCCGCAGCGTAACGCAGTTCCTCGCCCGGAGACCGAGTTCCAGCAGATGGTCGCGGACACGGTGGGCCGGGTCTTGCCATTGTTCGGACAATCATATTTTTCGCAAGCGCCGAGCACCTTCGCTCCGATTGACCGCATGCAGGTTTCGGACGACTACATTCTCGGCCCCGGCGATGAGTTGCAGATCCGCATTTGGGGACAAGTTGAAGCCGACCTGCGAGTGATCGTGGACCGATCAGGACAGATCTATATCCCGCAGGTTGGAGAAGTCTCCGTCGCCGGCCTTCACTATGGAGAACTGGAACAGCATCTCAAACAGGAAATCTCGAAAGTATTCAAGAACTTCAATATCACCGCCAGTGTTGGACGGCTGCGGTCGATCCAGGTTGTAGTTGTCGGCGAGGCGCGCTATCCCGGAACTTATACCATCAGTTCCCTCAGTACTCTGGTCAATGCAATTTTCGCGTCCGGCGGCCCGGCCCCGCAGGGATCGTTGCGACATGTTCAAGTGAGGCGCGATGGCGCTACGATTACCGATTTCGACTTCTATGATCTGCTGCTGAAGGGCGACAAGTCGAAGGACGTCCGGCTCCAGCCTGGCGACGTACTTTTTATTCCACACATAGGTCCGCAGGCTGCTATCGCGGGTTCCGTGAATATGCCTGCCATCTATGAACTGAAAGAGAACTCAACGCTGAATGACCTCCTGGAAATGGCGGGTGACCTGAGCACGGTTGCCGACAGCAGCAAAATTTCGATCGACCGCTTCGCGAATCTGTCGCGCAAGACGCTGGAATTTCCCTTTGACCCGCAGTCGCGCTCTCTGCCGCTTAAGGACGGTGACATCGTACGCGTGTCTTCGATCATTCCGCGCTTTGACGACACGGTAACTTTGCGCGGCCATGTTTCAAATCCGGGCCGTTATCCATGGAAGCCGGGGATGCGGGTACGGGATTTGATCCCGGATTCCGCGGCATTACTGACTCGCCGTTACTGGAGGGAGCGAGCAGCGATTGTGACTGGCCGCTCCACGGAATATCCGGTTCGTGGAGCTCCGCGAAGTCAGCAGGACGTAGTGGACTCTTCCCGGAACGATATTTTTCATGACGACGGAACGGACACTGCCCGGCCATCCGACTTGGGCGCTGCTTCGCAAGTTGCAGGCGGTGCAGGAGCGGCGTCGTTAAAGCCGGGCGACCAAAAGCCTTCAGATGCCCAACAGCGCTCCCAATCCTCCGACGAGAATTCCGCCAACCCGAACATGGTGAGAAATGTCGCCGAGGATGTGCGGCGTTATTCGCCCGAAATTAATTGGGACTACGCGATCATCCAGCGCGTCAATCCCGTCGACCTTTCGTCGAAGCTGATTTGGATGAGCCCCCGCAAAGCGATTCTGGAACACGACGAGTCCAGCAATCTCGAGTTGCAGGCGGGGGATATCGTCACGATTTTCTCGCAGCGCGACATCAGTGTGCCGCAGGCGAGCCGCTCTCAGTATGTGATCGTTGAGGGCGAGGTCATGCGTCCCGGCGTTTATAAACTGGAGACGAATGAAACGCTCCGGTCCGTGTTGCAACGAGCGGGTGGTCTCTCCCCCAACTCCTATGTTTACGGTACCCAATTGATTCGGGAATCGGCACGGATCAAGGAACAGAAGAGTCTGGACGAACTGGCTCGCACCATGGAGGTGCAGATCCGGCAGTCGGCATTGTCAGTGGCCGCTTCCAGTCAGTCCGGGGAGTTACCACAAATGCTGGCCGCGCAAGAAGCGATCCTCGCTCAGCTGCACAACGCGCGAGCGAGTGGACGCGTCGCCTTGCCCGTCAAGCCTAGTGATCACGATCTGACAGCTTTCCCGGACATCGCCATGGAAGATAATGACCGGCTGACGATTCCGCGTGTTCCCTCAACCGTGTCGGTGGTGGGCAATGTTTACAGTCCCGGATCGTTCATCTTCCAGACTCGTAACAGCACCGGATCATATCTCGACATGGCCGGAAAGGGGAAACCGCAGTCCGATTTGAAACATGCTTTTGTGCTGCGCGCGAATGGCGTAGTGGTGGCAGCCAACAATGTGAATGGTGTTTTCGTCGGAGGAAGGTTCGATCGACTGCGGCTGTATCCGGGCGATCAGATTGTGGTGCCCTATAAACTGCCGACAGGAGCTTTCGTTCGCGGCCTTCGCGACTGGTCGCAAATTATTTCGCAACTCGCCGTGACGGGCGTGGTGCTGTCCACGGTAATTCCGTAGCGAATATGCCAAGGGGAGATTAGGACAATTCACTCTCTTGTGTTTTCAGACATTCATGAATGTAAATACCGTCCATACCGGGAAGCGGGCTAGTTCACTGGAGGTGTGCGATTCCGGACCCAAGCGTCGTTTGCCTCTCCTGCCCAAACGCCTGCTTTTTGAAAATATATCGAGCCTGATGGCTCTGCAGGGCCTTAATTACATCATTCCCCTGGCCACACTTCCCTATCTGGTGCGCGTGCTAGGAATTGCACGCTTTGGACAGATTTCCGTTGCACAGGCATTTGCAACCTACTTCGTGATCTTTACCGACTACGGATTCAATCTGTCAGCGACGCGAACGATAGCGCGGCAACACGACGACATGACAGCTGTTTCTGCGACATTCTCCGCTGTCATTACACTCAAGGTAATTTTCATGATGCTAGGGGTGGGGGTCATGGTGCTTGTGCTGGCCGTTGTCCCTCACTTTCGTGCGGATGCGAGTGTTTATATCGTCAGTTATCTGGCGGTAGTCGGAAGCGTGCTGCTGCCCACATGGCTATTCCAGGGGCTTCAAGATATGCGAACCATTGCGATCCTGAACGGCGCAACCAAACTGGCCGCGGCGTGCCTGTTATTCGTTTTTGTGCATAACCCACGCGATTACGTCGTGGCTGCCGCCTTGCCGTCTGTTGGCATGCTGGTTTCGGGCGTAGTGGGACTATGGATATGCCTTGGCCGGGTACACCTCCACTACCAATTTCCAGAGATGCAACATCTTCGAGAACAATTGACTGAGGGTTTTCACCTCTTTGTTTCTACGGCGTCTATCACTCTTTATACGAATACGAATGTGTTTTTGGTCGGACTTCTCGCTGGAAACGTGCAAGCTGGTTACTTCAGCACTGGGGAAAGAGTCGTTCGCGCGACTTTGGGACTTCTTGGTCCTATATTTCAAGGCATGTTTCCTCACGTGAATGCTATTGCCCGAGTGTCAAGAGAACAGGCAATTGTTTTCTTGCGGCGATCTTTACTCTGGATCGGTCCCCCATCGCTCCTGGCATCTCTGATCCTTTTATTTTTCGCGCAGCCTTTAGTGTTGCTGGTGTTCGGAAGAGAGGCTCTTGGCTCTGTCAACGTACTGCGCTGGATTGCTCTACTGCCCTTCGTAGTCGCTATCAGCAATGTGTTCGGAGTGCAGACTATGGTGACCTTCGGTATGGAAAAGCAGTTCAGCCGGATCTTGATCATTGCTGGAGCCGTCAATATTGTCCTGTGCTTCCTGCTCGTAAAAGGTTTCGGAGCGACCGGAGCGGCGGCCAGTGTATTTACAGTAGAGGCGGGAGTAACTCTCGCAATGGGCGCATTTATTTGGCGGTTAGGTGTGCTGGACAAGAATCCGCGGAAGGTGATGGCATAGTTGCCTACTTTCCAAAAGCTGGGCAGGTCAATGTCTTGAAGAGTCGATGTAGATGAAGATTCTGCACATTTCCACGGGATTCCCTCTGTCATTTCCGGGAGGGATTACGAACTACGTTCGCACCTTGGCAAGATCGCAAGTTGCGTTGGGCAACGAAGTTCACATTCTGGCCGGTCCGGAACAAAGTAATGTCGACTTTTCTGGCCTCCGAGTGCATCCGTACACCGGTTCAACCGTGAAATCTTTCCAATTGAAGAACGTTGAGGTTGATTCCTCGACGAACCAGATAGGTGAACTGATAACGCGGGAGTCCTTCGATCTGGTTCACTTTCATATGAGCCTGAACCTTCCCTTAAGTTTTTACCGCGACTTTTCCACGCTGAGAGTGCCGTACTTTGTCTCCCTGCATGACTACTATTATGTTTGCCCGCGAGTCCTCATGGTCGATTACGAAGGAGAGGTTTGCCGGACAGTGGATGTAGCGCGTTGCTGCAATTGCGTCGGCGTGCTTGATCAAATTGACTTCCTCTCTCGCGGCTTCAAGAAGCTGGGTGTTCCCTTGCCACGAATTCCGTCTCCGACGGCAGAGAGAAGGCTTTCGGTGATGCGGGATTTTCTTGAAAAGGCGAACCTCTTGCTGCCAGTGTCTGAGCGCACGGCCGAGATATATAGAGAAGTGGTTCCGAAAGGACACTTCGAAGTCGAACACATCGGCAATTCGTCAGCACTCTGCACGCGACTGGAAAAAACGCCATCGGATCGGATTCGAGCAGTTTTTTTGGGAACGTTGAATCGTCATAAGGGCGCAGAAGTTCTCGAGCGGTTGCTCCGGGCCGTCAACCGGAGCGATCTTGAATTCCATTTCTACGGTCGGGCATTTGAGGGCTTTGAAAGGAAATTGCGATCGTCGGGGGTGATATTTCATGGCGAGTATCATCCCGACGATCTTCCATCGATTATGAGTCAGGCGGACGTGGGGCTCGTTCTTTCGATATGGGAGGACAATGGCCCTCAAGTCGCAATGGAATTCATAAACTACGGCGTGCCCGTAATCGGGACTCGTCGCGGTGGAATACCTGACTTCATCAGCGCCGAAAACGGCCTGCTGTTCGATCCTGATTCACCTGAAGAATTGCTCGCAATTGCCCACTGGCTGAACAGAATCAGTTTGACCGAATTAAACGTGATGTCAGCCGGAATGAAACGGCTGAAGACTCCCGATGAACATAGCCGGCGGATCCAGGAACTGTATCTAAAGGCACTGGCTTCGCCGTCTGAACAATGCGCGACCTATGAAACTTAGCAATCTGCGCAGGTCTTTTTCGGAGAATGGATGGTATGTGACCTTCGCGGAAAGCTGCGAATGGATTGCGAAGAGAGTACGCGGGCGGCTCCTTTACAGGAAACTGGGTGCGAAGAATCTTCAGCTTGGTCCGCGTCCAATCATCCGCGGGTTATGTTGCATTCGCATCGGTCAGAACTTCTCTGCAGGCCAGGGGCTATGGCTGGAGGCGATCACACAATACAACGGCCAACCATTCACTCCAACAATCAAGATCGGAAATAACGTGTGTTTCAGTCAAGGCGCGCACGTCGCCGCCACGAACTCTGTCGAAATCGGGGATGGCGTCCTTCTCGGAAGCAAAGTCATCATCACCGATCACAACCACGGCTCCTATTCTGGAGCGGGGTCGTCGCCGGTTGTCCCGCCAACAGCGCGCCCTTTAGACTCAAACCGTGGCGTGTCGATCGGAGCGAAAGTGTGGATAGGGGATGGCGTTGTTGTGACACCGGGCTGCACAATAGGCGAGGGCGCCGTTATCGGAGCAAATTCGGTTGTCTACGGCGTAATTCCGCCGTTCACCGTTTCTGCCGGTGCTCCGGCGAGAATACTGAAGCGTTTCGACTTCGATAAGCAGGAGTGGGTGGTAGCGACATGACAGGAATCGGCATCCCTGCAAATCTGAAAACGCTGGATGCTCTATTCCTGCTGACGCTCTTCCTCTATCCCTTTAGTGCCGCCAGTCACACTCTCTACATGATTCCCCAATTCCTGCTTCTGGCACTGGGTCTAATCCTGCTTCCGAGGTGGGCAGCTCCAAATGAAAGCCTTATGAAGGCTGCTGTGTGCGGTCTGGCGATCGTGAGCGCTTCCACGGCTATTTTCCGAGAACTGGCTGCAGATCGTCCGGAGTTTCTGGAGCCGGTAAAGCTTTTCATCAATCTCTCGACAGTATTGCTCTTTCTTTTTCTCCGGCCCTCGCTCGATTCTTCTACCTGCGCAAAGTGGCTGAAGCGGTTCGCGGTGGTGTGGCTCGTGATCGTTGCCGGCGCATACATCCATGCCCGCACATCCTCATGGGAAATGCTTCTCTTGTTACTACAGCCGGAAGGTGTCACGAGCACGCGCCTCTATGAGATTGCAGAACCGCTCGCTCCAATCTTCCTCACAAAAAATATCATGGCCATGTACCTTGTGGCTGTTTTTGGAGCCTTTCTTTATTTCCGGCGCCGGGCAGGGGATGCGGTGACGTTACTTGAAAGAGCGCTTTTCCTGATTTTGATCGTGCTGCTCTTTTCACGCCAGGGAATTCTTTCTGCAGTTCTTTTGTTATCGCTGGACTACTTCCTGACGAGAGAGAGGAAGATGAAACGATGGGTATTCATCGGCCTTATAATCACCGTCGTCATTGTAGGAAGTTTTATTACGTTTGCCTTTGACTTCAGTAATCCGGCAGATGGTGCCGCTACTCGGCTTGATTTGTGGAGAGTATTTTTCACTCACTGGACTAGTTACGCCTTCGTCGGGCAGGGCGTGCACCAGATGAATCTGTCTCTGCAGCATCTGGATATCGACAACTACCATATGTTTTTTATGAACCAGATCGGTGCATATGGGATCGTCCACTGTGTCGCCTTCAACGCCTTGCTGACGATTATCGCGCTGCGGTCTCTTCCAAAGAAAAGTCGCTGGCTGGTTATTGCTCCCTATTGGCTGAATGTATGTTTTCAAACTTATGGTTATGAATATGGCAACCTGTTCCTGTTTTGCATTGCAGCCAACGGTTGTAATCTCGGCGTCGATCAAGTTTCCGAGTTATCGAAATCCCGCGTATACCGGTTAGACGATCCGCTTCGAGTGAACTAGAGCATTCATGCAGACCGTGGCCGTTAACATCGTGCGATTCAATCACCCCCTGCCTGTCATACAAGACTGCGTTGCGTCTGTATTGAGCCAACAATTCGACGCGTTTACGGTCACGGTCACAGAGAATGGCTCCGAGGATTCGATTGCAGCAGCCCTGCTTTCCTCGTTCGGCGGTGATCCCCGATTCAACTATGAGGACAATGGAAAGAACCGTGGCTTCGCGGGTGCGCATAACCGATTCATTCTTCATTCTTCAGCCGACCTCGTTGTCCCACTGAATCCTGACACCGTCATGACGCCGGGATATTTGGAAGCATTGACCAATGTGTTCACCGATCCGAAAGTTGCCGCGGCGACCGGAAAGATGGTGAGGCCAGGGGAGCCATCTGGCAATCAGCCCATCCTCGACGGCACCGGTATCGTCATGTCGAGAGGCCGGAGAGGACGGGAGCGAGGGCAGAATGAAATCGATCGAGGGCAATTCGACAGTTTCCATGGAGTTTTCGGCGTTTCCGGAACCGCGTCTGCCTACCGAAGGAGTGCGCTGGACAAGATACGGATTGGCGAACATGAATACTTCGACGAAGACTTCTTCGCATATTGGGAAGACCTTGATTTGTCCTGGCGGTTGAGGTTAGCGGGATATGAATGCGTCTACGTTCCTGAGGCGGTGATCTATCATTCACGGGTTGCCGGGCAGAGTAGAAACGGGTACCGGCGTCCCTTCGAATTCATCAGGCACCATCGGCAGCTTCCGTTGAATATCCGGCGCTGGAACTGGAAGAATCAACTCTTCTGTATCTTGAAGAGTGATTTCGGTTGGACCTTCTGGCGTGATTGTCCGTTCATCCTGGCGAGGCAGATCTTGATGTTGGGTTATATCGCAGCGGTCGAACCGCGAACTCTTGGCGCAATTCCGGACTTTTTTCGGCTGCTTCCCAAAATGCTAAAAAAGAGAAGAGTGATCAAGGGTAAGAGAGTTGTCGCCTCGAAAGAAATTGGAAAGTGGTTTGCGGAAAAGTGAGAGCTACTGTTTGCATCCCCACCTTGGACGCAGGGCCCCACTGGAAGGAGCTGTGGTCGAGTTTGGAGAAGCAGACTCTGCGGCCGTCTGAGGTGATCGTCCTTGATTCTAGTTCTACGGACGGCACAGCTGAGTTAGCCAGAAGTTGCGGCTGCCAGGTGATTGACGTTGCGCGTGCAGACTTTCGTCACGGTGGCACACGGCAGCAAGCGGCGGAGTTGGCTAGAGATGCGGACGTCATCATTTATCTGACTCAAGATGCGATCCTCGCGGGCGCAAATGCCTTGGCGCGATTGGTCGCTGCCTTTGATGACGAGTCAGTCGGCGCGGCTTACGGAAGGCAGTTGCCGAAGCCTTCCTCCAAACCCATCGAGGCGCATGCGCGGATTTTCAATTACCCGCCGGTTTCTGCGACGCGCTCTTTGGAAGATGCGAAGACGATAGGCTTCAAAGCGATCTTCTTTTCAAATTCGTTTGGCGCATATCGTAGGGCAGCTTTGGAAAAGGTGGGTGGCTTTCCGACACAGTCCAACTTTGGTGAAGACACAGTGGTCGCGGCTCGCCTGCTGCAAAATGGCTGGCGGATCGCTTATGTCGCCGATGCTTTGGCATACCATTCCCACGCTTACGGTCACGTTGAAGAGCTCAGACGTTACTACACGATTGGGCAGCTTCACGGAAGCGAGCCCTGGCTCGTGCGCGATTTTGGCAAGACATCAGCGGAAGGACGTAGGTTCGTCCTTTCTGAGGTTCAGTATCTATTGACGCACGCGCCGTGGCTGGTTCCCGACGCAATCCTTCGAACGGGACTGAAATACCTGGCATACAGATTCGGAAGATACGCTTCGCAGCATTGATAGCAAGCCTTGATGGGCGACTGAATCGGAAAGGAAAAGACTCGGTTAGCCGCGATCAGGCGATCCACGCCAGCCGTCCCGGATTGCTTGTAGCTTCTGTCGATTCTCGGGAAGATCCGACGCCTGGGCCCAGCGATGATGCAGCACGATCCAGAAACCGGTCAGAAAGAAAGCCAGAATCGTAACCGAGATCACGATCAGCAGACGGTGAGGGGATGAGCGTTTGTCAGGAGCAACGGCGCTATCCACAACTTGAATAATGGATCCCTCACGCGCTTCGTCAAGCTTGGCAATCTCAAACTGCTTCGCGAGCAGCTCAAATACGGTTTCGTGGTACTTGAGGTCGCGCAAACGTCGCACGTACTCGATACCCGATCCCGTGACTCTGCCCTTCGAAAGAATAATGTCGGAACCGGCATCCGGCTTCGATCCTGCCAACCGATCGAGTTGCGCCTGGAGCGCAGCCAGTTCTTGCTTCGCAAGCACAAGGCGAGGATTGTCTTCCGCAGCGAAAGAACGCATGCTTTGGATCTGGACCTGCTTGGCGACGACCTGTCCGCGCAAGATGGCTGCCGATTCAATCAGAGAACGCGCCTGGCTGTCGATTTGCAAAACACCAGTGGATTGCTGCGTGGCTCGCATCGCTTCTTCAGCGGAGCTCAGGTTGTCTTTGGCCTCTTGCAACTGCTGTTCAAAGAACAAGCGCCGGCGGGCAGCTTCGGTAATCGCGAGCGTAGCTGAGAGCTTGCGAAATTCTTCCACGTATCCATTCGCAAGTTCGGCCGCTCGCCGCGGATCGCGGTCTTCGACGGAGATTCGGATTAATCCGTCCTTGGTGCCGGCAACCGCATTGGTACGGTTCTCCAATTCCTTTCGCGCGTCGGAAAGACGCTTTTCATGGTATTCGGCCAGCAGGCCAAAACGCTGAACCATCGCGTCTTCCACAGTCCGGGAAGTGAGCAGCGCGACATACATATCGGCCGGATTCTTAATACCGAGGCCGCCACTCGCCAATGAGGCAAGCGGTATGAGGGACCCAATAGATCCCCCGGTTCCCAATTGTCCTAAAGTAGACCCTATTGATGAATTCTGTTGAGGCGGCATCATGACAATGTTCGCCTCATATCGCACCGGTAACAGGAAGGCTACGATAGTTGAGAACAGGGCGGCACCCACGACCGCGCGCAGGATAACTCGCTTGTGGCTCGCAAGCAGCGCGAGGACGCCCAGTACTGAGACTTCGCTCTCAGTGTCGGGCAAGGCTGCATTGATCTCGGTGACCGGTCCGGTGAGTCTGGAATCCGCAAGCGTTGCCATCTTAGCGATTATCACACCATGCAGAAAGCGATTCTATCAGCATTCAACGAGTCCAATCTCGCATCTTAGGGCAAACCAAGAGTGACAGAAACAACTATTCGGCCTTTGTTTGCTTCAAATTATGATCCAGTTTCGATGCTTCTTTGAGCGAAAGCGGCCTGCCAACCGGCCAACAGGCGATACCCAAGTGTGTTTAGACGCATTAGGCATGGGTTGCGGTTTGCCGGACAAATTAAGAGCAGATACTCAGGATTGCTAAAATCATGGTCCCTATGAGGGAAATAACCCGTTGGAAGAGTGCAGGGTGCTTAAAGTCCGGGTTCACCGTGGCCTTGATCCTGGGTTGTAGTTGCATCGCATCCGCGCAGGATCCCGAAGCAAACAGTGCCGGCAAAGCCCCCGTTCCAGCCGTAACGTCGCTCAACCTGATGGGTCCCCCTGATCTGAAATCACTGCCGCGCAATCTCTTTCAGGATCAGAAGAGTTTCTGGCTAACTCCGTTTCACATGAACAAGCGCGAATGGCGGTGGACGATCCCCTTGGCATTTGTGGGCGCCGGTATGCTTGCAAGCGATACGGCGATCGAAAAGCACGTTCCGACCGATCCCTCGACAGTCTCACATGCGACTACCGCGTCCAATGCGGGGTTGGCCCTTCTGGCTGGTACGGGCGCCGGAATGTTTTTGTGGGGGCACATCGCCCACAACGACAATCGCCGCGAAACGGGGCTGCTGGCGGGCGAAGCAGCCATTGACGCAGCGCTGGAAACTGAAGTCTTCAAATATGCAACCGGGCGGGAACGACCCTTTGAAGGCGACGGCCGGGGACGGTTTTTTCAAGGCGGCACCTCCTTCCCATCGATGCATGCGTCTGTGAGTTGGGCCATCGCCAGTGTGATTGCCCATGAATATCCAGGAGTCCTGACCCAAGTGCTCGTGTACGGGGTGGCGGGAAGCGTAAGTGCCGCGCGCTTTGCGGGCCAGAAGCACTTCGCGTCGGATCTGATCGTAGGCAGCGCTCTGGGATGGTACACGGGGCGCCAGGTTTTCCGCGACCATTCCCACTACAGCACCGCCGATATCGCCAGGTGGGGGACATTTAGCAAGGGTGAGGAGGACGATCTTGGTCGCGACCCGGGAAATATGGGTTCCGCTTATGTGCCGGTGGACAGCTGGATCTATCCAGCATTCGACCGCCTGGTTGCTTCGGGTTACATCAATGACCGAACCATCTCGATCCGGCCCTGGTCACGGCTGGAGTGCGCAAGAATTCTTGCAGAAGCGCACCAGCATTTGAATGATGATCAAAATTCTTCTGACGAATACGTGGCGTCGCTGCTGCGTGATCTGGATTTCGAATTCTCGCGGGAAACAACTCTCCGGCAGGGAGACACTCCCAACATCAATGCCGAGCTAGAGTCGATCTATAGCAGATACACCAACATCAGCGGTCCTCCGTTACGAGACGCTTTTCACTTTGGCCAGACTATCTCGGACGACTTCGGCCGCCCTTACGGGCGTGGCGGCAATAGCATCACGGGCTTCACGGCAAATGCGGCAGCTGGCCCGTTCATGATTTACGTTCGCGGAGAATATCAATACGGATCGGCCGGTCAGGAGTACACCCCGGCACAGGCGCAATTCATCGCCGACACTGACCAGCTCCCTCTGAATTCGGTTCCCACCTTCGGAAGCACATCGCGGCCCAAGTTTGTGGAAGTATATGCCGGACTGAATTTGGCCGACTGGCAATTCACCTTCGGACAACAAAGCCTTTGGTGGGGAGCGAATCGAAGCACCAGTATTTTGTTTTCCAATAATGCTCAGGCACTGCCCATGTTACGCGTGGAACGAGTAAGCCCGATGCGATGGCCAAGCGTGTTGCGGCTTCTTGGCCCGGTCACCGTATCGGGCTTCCTGGCGCGGATGGGAGGAACCAAGTATCTACGGCTGGGTCCTAATTTCGAGCAGTTTGGCGACGGAATTCACAACGTCGACCCCCAGCCCTTTCTCTGGGGAGCGAACATTGCTTTTAAGCCGACAGCCAATTTGGAATTGGGATTTTCTATCACGTCGATTTTTGCTGGACACGGCCGACCATTAACGCTCCGATCCTTTTTGCACACGTTTTCGCAACGCGGGAACATTCAACCGGTAGATCCAGGCGGTCGGCGGCCTACCATGAGCGCGTCGTATCGCCTGCCCGGGCTTCGTAACTCAGTTCAGGTTTATGCAGACTGGCTCGCCGAAGCGCAGCCCATCGCTTTGCTATACCCAACTCAATCGGGCTTGAGCGCTGGAATGTACATTTCGCATCTGCCGCACTTTAAGAATTTGGACTTGAGGTGCGAAGGCATATACACGAACATGCCTGGAAATCCCATCAACAATCTTTTCTATGTCAACTTCCATTATCCAAATGGCTACCGCAATTACTCACAGCTTATGGGAAGCTGGGTGGGCCGGGGAGGCAATGGCGGAGAAGCATCGAGTACATATTGGTTCTCCGCTCGGAACAAAGCCAGTGTCAGCTATCGGCGCATGTTATCCAATCCGAGTTTGTTGGGCGGCGGAAACCTCTACGACCTTTCGGGGAATCTGAGTTGGATGTTTTGGTCTAAGATCGAAATTGCGGCGTCGATTCAATACGAACGCTGGAATTTTGGTGAGTTGAATCCGGGGCCACGTTCGAATGTTGCCAGCACAATTGAAATCCGATTCTGGCCGAATTTGCGTACCTCAGCGAACACAATTACGCCCAGTAACGTACGACCCTAGCGACACAAATGCGCTCGCAGAATCTTCCCGCAGGACAATTCGCAAGACACAGATCCTGATTGAGTTTACAGCAAGTTGCTCAATTTTTCACTTCGATTTCCACCGCAACCCAATCCCGCTGGGGGGCATCGTAAGATCATGATTTCCAGAATATCCTATTACGGATCGCTCTTGGGTATTCTCGTTTACTCGCTTCCATTGTTCGCTTTTGCAGCGGCGGCCTATTGTAGATTTGGTAGCGTGCGGCTGACGGGAATTCACACTGTTACTGCGCAATTTTATTTCGTTTTACTTTTATTCACGGAAGCGGTGTGGCTTCTGGCCGCGCATCACTATAGGCTGGCATCGCTCACCAACCTTTTCCAGGAATATACCGGTATTCGTACCGCCTTTCGTGCGTGCATGGTCACGCTTTTACTTCAGGCCGTCTTACTTCTTTTTGTCAAAGAATTGATCGTCTCCCGAATCTTTATCCTGCTATTCAATGCATTCCTGTTTCTGTGCGTGATAGCGGCGAGAAGCGTCGCCCGCCTTACATCGAAGTCAGCGCAATGGCCGCGAAAGCCGGCAAAAATATTGGTGGTCGGCACCGACCGGTATTGCCAGCGAAGTGTCGACATTCTCCGTCGAATCCCATTCTTGCGTTGCGACATTCAAGCTTACGTACAACTCCCGGGTCAAGCGGTTCTGGTGCAGGACGCGCCTGTGATTTCTACTCAGGAGCTTAAACAAGTAGAAGCATTAACGTTCGACGAGGTCGTAGTCGCGATACCAAGCGAGGACTACTTGCAGGTATCTTCCGTGCTTGACACTCTGCAGAATTTTGGAAAGCCCATTCGCGCCATCCTGGATCTGGGCCCGAGACTCTCCCTCCGCGAGAAAGTATTTCAGGTTGGCAGGCTGCAGATGATGAATCTAGCCATGTCTCCGATGGAGAGCTTCGCCTATAGCGTGTTGAAGAGAACATTTGACCTGGTGGCAGCAACTATAGGCGCTGTAATTCTCAGTCCGGTTTTGGCGGTATTGGCGGTCCTCACGAAACTGAGCTCGCCGGGGCCCGTTTTCTTCCGGCAGGAGCGCGTTGGACGTAACGGCAAATTCTTCATGCTGCTGAAGTTTCGTACCATGCATTGCAGCAGCATTTCCGAAAGTGACACCCTTTGGACAATCAAAGGCGACCCTCGATGCACGCGGGTCGGCGCATTCCTGCGCAGGTACAGCCTCGATGAACTCCCCCAACTGTTCAATGTCATTCGCGGAGAAATGAGCCTGGTGGGGCCTCGTCCGGAACGTCCGTTTTTCGTGAACAAGTTCCGTTCCAATATTCAGAAATATAATCTTCGGCATTGCTGTCAGGTCGGTATGACAGGATGGGCGCAGGTTAACGGTCTTCGAGGAGACACTTCAATTCCTGACCGGCTTCGTTACGATCTGCACTACATCCAAAATTGGACTTTCGGCCTTGATCTCCATATCCTTGCCCGCACGATGTTTACCGCGATTAAAGATCAAAACGGGTATTAGGGTCGCTGACCCCGGCCTCCTCGCTATCAAGAGGGCCGTCTGCAATGAAATTGGCGGAAGCGTGTGCGAGTCGAACGCACCGGCGATCCGCTAGGCGGGCCGCCCGCCGGTTTTGAAGACCGGGACCATCACCGGATGACATGCGCTTCCGTTTGCGAAGCCTACCATTCGACAGCTTCACATTGCACTTCTGCGCCGGATTTCGCTTTTTCGAGGAGAGGATTGGGCCGCGCGCAGCTTCCCTTCAACTTTAACTTAACCGGAAGCGTATGTTAGTTAGCGCACCTTCTATTGTCATGGATGGTACAGTATTCAATGTATTGCCCTTGGAGGGCTCTCTCAGTAAGGTTCAATTACCTTCCTCGTAGCCGTCCGTCGACTGCACCGACAATGTGGCCCGGCCAGCAGCCTGCCAAGGAGATTGCTGAGGTACCATCATGCCCGCCGACACCGACGTTCGTATACGGCAACTGTGTGCCCGACTTTGCGTTTCGAAAGACGAAAACGAAATGAGAACCCTCGTCAGCAACCTTCGCTTGGCTATATCCGAATACCTTAGCAGGGCAAGAAGTTCGCTCCAGACGAAGGCTTTTGCTATTCGGGAAATGGATATCGATCGGGGATAGTGGAATCGCGCACCCGGCGCCTTCTTTTGCTTCTGAAAGCAATTGAACGGCTTAGTGGCGGCGTACCGAGGAGCGAGTCTGATTCTCTGCGGACGCAACTTCGTCAGTACCGCGGTAGTCGAGAATTTGAGAGGTAAGGGTGTGGAGCCCGACGATCCGCACATCGGCTACGGCTTCCATGCTGCTTTGGAGCCAAGTGCCTTCGTAATCACCGAATGAGAGCTTCACTCGTACTCTCTTCAGCCACCAGGACGGCGTTTTTGAGATCTCACCTTCAATACGACGAACAAGGAATGTACGCTTGTCGATCCACGCTTTTCCTGCGATCAGGTCTTTTTCTTTCCTCTTGGGCTTGATTTCTAACACATAGCAAGTCTGGCCATCCGAAACCTCATCGCCGACATAAGCGAAATCGTAATTCTCCCGCGTGATGGCAGTCTTGGCCTTGCTGCGACTCGAAGCGGTGTCGACCTCGTGATCGAGCAGATTGCGAACAACCTGTTCGCCACGCTTGCTGCCGGACGACTTTTGAATTCTGTAATCTTTGCTGGTTGGAGGTTTGAAATTCACCTCCACGACAACATTCGAGTTCGAAGTCGAGCTGTTGCGCCCCGAGAGGCGATATTCGCGCAGAACCTGATATGGGAACTGAGGATGGACAGCGGACTGCGCCTTTTCAACCGCGTCGACGATTAAGTTCAGCGGGAGCCGACCGGAGTTAGCGCTCTTCTGCGCTCCCGCGACTCCACAAAGAGACAGGAGCACAGTTCCCGCCAACACCAGTCGTGATTTGAGCTCGAATGCCATCGCCCCTTAAGATGCGGCTTAATGGGGGAGAGCACGCTGTAGGCCAATCGAATTCATCATTGAAAATGAGACATTCTGCCAGAATTTGGCAGGGGCCGAGCAATTTGTTCTTCACGGCATTACGCTTTTCTCTACCCGGGAAAGGGTAGAACTGGACCAGGCCTTTGACGAAGCATGTTACGCAAAGACCAAACCTAAATTGCTCGAAACACTTCGCGCGTGAGAAGTGTTGGCAGCACTACCATCTGCCCCGCGACAAACGAGATAATCCGAACTCCTTCAAAGACTTCAGCCATCTTGCCCACGCGAAAGACCATCTGAGTAGCGGTTAAGGAGAAATCACATTTATGCGCAAGTCTCTCACAATTGTTCCATCACTCGGGTTGGCCCTTGCTCTGTTCGGCAGCCAAGGGTCACTTTGGGCACAAGATCCGCCGGAAGCGCAGCAGCCTGCTGACAAGAGCGCACAGGCCGCTCCGGACAACACGGCAAAAAATCAGCGGGATCGCAGCAAATCTGAACCGACCGCCGATCAGCAAAAAGAAAACAAGTCGGATCGCGAACTGACCCAGCAGGTTCGCAAAGCGATAATGGGCGATAAATCTCTTTCAACATATGCCCACAACATCAAAGTGATTGCGCGGAATGGCGAAATCACGCTCAAGGGCCCGGTAAAGACGGACGAAGAAAAACAAGCCGTGGAAGCGAAAGCGGCCGAAGTTGCCGGCGGCGCCGACAAAATCAAGAGCGAGATTGAAGTAACACCCAACAAGTAGGGTCGCCCAACCACCATCGATTAAGACAGATCCTACAAACAAAAAAGGAGATTCATTATGGCAGGCAAGAACACCGCAGTGTTTGGCATTTATCGCGATCAAGTGAGCGTCAGCAACGCAGTCGACGCTCTACGCGCAGAGGGTTTCCGCAACACTGACATCTCGGTGCTGTTCCCCGAGAACCAGGGCACTAAGGATTTTTCCCACGAAAAGAACACCAAGGCCCCGGAAGGCGCAACCACGGGAGCGACTTCGGGAGCGGTGATTGGCGGCGGACTGGGCTGGCTGGCCGGTATCGGCGCGCTGGCAATCCCTGGCCTTGGGCCGTTCATCGCTGCCGGGCCAATTATGGCGGCGCTCGCTGGAGCCGGTGCGGGCGGAGTGGTCGGCGGACTCACGGGTGCGCTGGTCGGCATGGGCATCCCGGAGTACGAAGCCAAGCGCTACGAAGGACGCGTGAAGGAGGGAGGCATCCTGCTTTCCGTTCACAGCGATAACTCCGAGTGGACGAAGAAAGCGAAGCAGATACTCGAGACCACGGGCGCGAAGGATGTTTCTTCGACCGGGGAAGCCAGCGCCGATTGGCAAAAGACCGACAAGCCCATGCCGCGCGCGAGCTAGTTGGTCATGCCTTTGTGGATGAACAGAGTGAACCTAAGAGGAGGCTATTAATGGAGAATCAAAAACAGCAGGACAAGCAGTCAGGCCAGAACACGACCCAGAAAGATCAACAGCAGCAACAGCGTCAGGGCGGCACTCAGCAGGATCAACAGCGACAGAAGCCCGGCCAGAGCGACCACAATCAGGACCAGGGCCAGAAAGATCGCAAGTCAGCATAGCAGTGATTCCGAGGGTCCCGCCTCGCGCGGGACCTTCTTTCTTTCGTGTCTCCGTATTTTCTTTCGCGCTTCTTACTCTGCGTCATGCCGCTCGATCCGACTCCATTTTTTCTTCCTTCGATCGAACATCCAGATCCTTCGACTTAATATCGATTCGCTCGTGATGGATATCGAGACGCAGGTTCGCGAAGATGCCCATATAGATGTTCGCGATCCAAACCAGTGCGAACAGCGAAACCAGGTAGCCGCGCCAGTCAGGATAGAGGAGCTTGAAACGTGTAATCGTCAGAAACAAGGCGGTGACATAGTGGCTGAAGCAGTATTCGCAAGTGAACAGATAGAAGAACTTGCGTTGCCATAGGCTTTTGCAGGATTCGCTCTTATCCTTGCAGTACTCTCGCGACTCGCGGAACACGTCCTCGTGGGTGACCGTCCATGTAATGGAGGCGATCGGAATCGCGAGCAGCAATAGCCAGAGAAATTGGATTGTCAAGGCGGGCACTACGGTTCGATGCGCTGTCCCTACTCAGGGTTGGGGACGATCGACGAGCACTAGGCTGAGCCAGCAGAGCGGTCCGGTGCCAAAGAACGAATGCAGCAGATACACTGATCCACCCTTCGCGAATCACTGTTCGTGAAGAATTCCTTTTTGCGGCGAACCTTTCCGATTCGGACCCTATTCAGGTGCGGCTGGAATAATTCCGGAAGGCGTGGCTTCGATAGTAACTTCAACGGTCGCGCCCTTTTTGAGTTTTACCGAATTACCGTTTTGATCGGTGAGCGTGTTCTTGATACGAATTTCCTTATACAAAGGGTCGGCACCTTGCTGGATGTTGATTTGAGCCTTTTCAGGCTCGCGGGGGTCGGGTGGCGTAATGATTTTCTCCACCGTTCCGGGCATCGTCACATTGGGTTTTTCGGACATATTTTCCTTAAATAATGTCGCCATGGGATTCCCACTCTTGGATTTTTCGCCTAGTCGCAGCCGGCTTCGCCAGCCGCAAAAATCGGCGTTTCGTGCAGTAGGGGCCTCTTAGCGACGCGCGCGTGTTCGGTGATGGCGGCCCGGAGTTCCTTCGCCACGCGCTTGAGCTCCGCCTCATCCTTGGCAGTCATAGCGCGGCCAAAGAGCAACTTAATTTTGGCGTCAGATGAAGTGGGCACATCGAAACTGTGCCATACGTGCAGCGATTGATCGATACAGTAATTCCTGTAGTTTGGAACTACCTTTCTCAGACGAAACCCCGAGCTGGGAGCGGAGATTGGGGCGGATCGGTGACTCAGTAGTGTTAACGACAGTATCTGACAGACTCCCGAAATGACAGACCTGTGCCATCCGAAAAGTCGGCGAAGGAAGTGTTCGCTAACGGGCCTCCGGCTGTTTTGCTTCGGCAGTTTTTGGCCACACGGGAGTTGCAAGCTCGATGCGCCAAATGGGTCCACCCATAAAGAGGGGCCCTTCGGACTTTACAAAGGCTGGAATTTCGCTCCTCAGGATCCAGACGTGGGTGGTTGGCGGCTGTTTGCCTGTCAGGTGAGCAAGCCACCCAGTGAGGCCTCCAATTTCCACATTCACGTCATAGCGAATGGCCTTACGGGGCGACTGGACAGTGGAAAAAGACTCCTCGCCGCCGGGAGTAATGGAGAGCTTCACGAGGCGGGGTTTCGGAGTCACGGCGATCATCGAGACCTTGGTTTCCGCAGTCTCGGGACGAATGTTCTTTAGCAGAGTGAAGACCAGGCCGTTGGCAACGTCCAGGGGCATTTCAAGATGGTGGGTGGTGGTCTTTTCTTTTCCATCGTCATCGCCATAGCGGACCGTTACGTCGCCCGTGGAAGCGTCAATAGCGACGTCCACGGGATGGTGGAATGCCGGGCCCCTCTGCACCAGATGATCTTTCAGGAGCCGAAAATTGTGACGTTGGGAGAAGACAGCGGTTTCGTCGTGCAGTGAACCATCTTTAAAATGAAAAACAAGGTGATTGGTCACGGTTTCGCCGTCGGCGCTTTCTGTCAGGTCGCCTTCGGCGATAGTCTTTCCCTCAAGCGTCCGCAGGGCGAGAAAACCGTGCACGATCCCCTCGGTATGGCGAACCCGCACCTCCTCGGCCGTCAGCGAGCACGCCCATACAAGGGCAGCAAAGGCTAGTACAAGAGCTCGCTTCATCGCGTCCCCTCTGGCATCCAGTTCCATCTCGCTGCCGCAGGCTTTGAGATGCTGAATTGCCCCCGGGCGTGCATGGGCCGATTGGCCCAGGATATTTGGCCTGAGAATGAGATATTGAGATGAAGAGCGAGGCCAGTGGCGCATTACAGGAATTACTGTAGGCACCAGTTCAACCCGGAGCGTTGATGACAGGTTGGGATGTGGAGATTAAGAAGGCACGCGTTAGTAGTTGGTTATTTTAAACTCGCGTGCATTTCATGTTGCTTGTTGAAACTCACCCGGAGAACACGCTCTGTGCCAACGGGAAAATCTCCAGTAAGGGCGTGAGATTGATCGTAGAAGGGGCTGCTAGCCTGGACGCGCACGCGTAACTGGTGCTGCCCCGAAGCGATCTGCACTTTCTCCAATACCGGTTTCCCGCCCCCAAAGATTCCGAGTTTTTTCTTTGGAGAATCCGGGAGGGGGTGGTGGTAGACCGGCCTATCGTCAACCCAAATCGTTACATTTGCTTGTGGAATCTGATTCTCAATTCGGATGTTAACGAGCGCGGAGCGAGCGGGTGATACAGGCCCACTGGAAGTACGAGTCCGCGCAGGCAAAGGCGCAGAGGTCTCCGCTCTAATCGGTCGCGGCGCGACACTTTCTGTGGGCGCAACCGATGAGACTATCGGCGACGAACTGACCGGTTGCGCCTGATTGAGAACCTGTGGCGATGACTTCGGTGCTTTCCAGGCCATTCCGTACAGGGCGATTCCAAGAAGTAGAAAAGGCACAGGCCGCATCAACGGAAACTTTACCCACGTTTTTCGAACTTCGCCGACACTTTTGCGATACAAACTGCCAGCGCCGCTGAAGATTTCCGGAAATGAAGGGATTCGGAATCGCGATGGAGTGCCACTCCTCATCGCCGGCCGATCGAGGCGAACGCCGAATCCTGGTTTCGTGTTCTGTTTCTGCTGCCTGGTCTTACTCCATGGCTCGTGCCCGCCGAGCACGTTCTGCAGATCGAGAGACATTTCCATCCCGCGCTGGTAGCGCTCAACAGGACTTTTCGCCAGCGCGCGCTCAAGAATGTAGTCAAGCCCCAGGGGGAGATCCGGATCAAAAGCGATCGCGGGAACGGGTTCGTGGCTCACAACCCTCAGCGAAATTGTAAGAGGACTATTTCCTTGAAACGGCCGATGCCCGGTCAGGAGCATGTAGAGAATCACACCTAACGAAAAGAGGTCGGATCGGCCGTCGACTGCTCCGTCATTCAACTGTTCCGGAGACATGAACGCCGGCGTCCCCCAAATCTGTCCATGGCCAGTGAGTTTTTCGAAGCTCAGCTGGGCAATTCCGAAATCGGCGATCTTCGCGTGCCCGTCTTCGGTGATCAGAATATTTGCAGGTTTGAGATCGCGATGGACGACGTTTTGTCCGTGGGCGCAGTCCAGCGCCTCGGCCAGTTCGGCGGCCAATTGCACCGCGACGTCAGGCGCAAGCCTGCCCTTTTCCTCCAGAACTTTTTCGAGAGAGTTTCCCTTGACACACTCCATTACGAGATAAAGATCGTGCGTGTCCGGTTCTTCTCCGACGTCAAAAATCGTGACGATTCCGGGATGAGAAAGTCTGCCGGCGGCTTCGGCCTCACGCCGAAAGCGTTCGCGAAATTCGCGCTGTGCTTCCGCAGATTGGTTGGCGAGCGAAATCGTTTTGATTGCAACCGTGCGGTTAATCTTGGGATCGCGAGCGCGGTAAACCACTCCCATGGCGCCGCGGCCAATCTCATCGAGGATCTCGTAGCGACCGAAGCGGCGTTGGGCAGAGGTATTCATCGGCACGGGAAGGCTTGGGCAAATCCTAACAAATGTTCGGAGGTGTAACGGAAACCGTCGGTTTTCCCCGAGGTTACGGGAGTAACGGAAAAAGCTTTGATTTATCCGGGCCAACCACGCCAAATTGGATTGTCGCGAGAACTTGCGATTGTCTGATCCGGACCTCGAGCACCTTCCAATGGGGACCGGCCCCGCTCGGCAGTGCCGTCACAGCCGCTCGACTGTCAACTTCCCGAAATAACGGACGCAGTGCGCTTTGTGAGCTTTCAATATTCGTTCTGCCCTGCCTTTCTGCGCGTCATCTCCATCGGTTGCAACGGTTATGTACGCGTGCCCTTGCTTCAGGGCGGTTTCTGCTTCCTTGTCAGGCTGTTGGTCGGCAGCCACCGACTCGACGGCTCGAATTACGCGACCAACGAGTCCATGACTTTCCCCGTGAACATCCAACTTCGACAGGCCCTCGCTCCCCACGAATACCTCAACGTCTTCGTCGGAAAAACCCGCCTGTTGGAGAGCACGAATCGCGGCAACGACGTCATCGACTCGATCGATGATGGCCGTCACTTTGTTCGTGGGCTGCCACTGAAAGCCTTCGGCATGCGGATCCGGATTCACGTTGGTAGTCATTCAATTCCCTCCAAGAGGCGAAAATGGCTCACTTTAAGGATGCTGGCGAATGGGTGAGGGTTTGATGCAGGTTTGCGTCAAGATGACGGATGGGGTCGAGGAACGCTCTTGCAGACGGCAGGGAGACTATCAGCCCTCGGGTCAGGGTAAGACAATCACTCGGAGCCGCGTTTCCATAGCTTCGCCTGACGCTGCATGAGTTCATAGCACTCGCAGGCCGCCGATTCCAGTTTCGCGCGATTTACGATTGCCACGCGCCCGCGTGTGTAATCGATCAGTCCAGCCTTCTGCAAAATGCCGGCAGCCACGGTTACGCTGGAGCGCCGCGTCCCCAGCATTTGGGCCAACAATTCTTGTGTTAATGGCAGCGAACTGTTGCCGACCCGGTCGGCGCACATCAACAGCCATCTGCCCAGCCTTTCTTCTACTTCGTGAAGGCGATTACAGGCCGCTATCTGGGTCACTTCCATGGTCATGATCTGGGAAAGTTGCTGTAGCTTCTGCGCGAGTGTAGGGCATTGACGCAGAAGCATCGTCAGCTTATCGGCGTCCACACGAAACGCCGTGCCGTCAATTTGAACCGTTGCCCTGGTAGCGGCGGTGCGGAATCCCGCAATCAGCGGCAGGCCGAGAAAGCCCTCCTTGCCAACGAGACCAACTTCAACGCTCTTTCCATCCGAGAAAACGCTCAGGATCGAGATCATGCCGGTGTCACAAAAATAGCCGGACTTTAGAGTGTCGCCTGTCTCATGAAGCACCTGCTGTGGGATGAGACGGACGAATTCCAGATTGTCGAACACGATTTTGCGCTCGCTCGCCGGCAAGCTGAGCAAAATCAAATTATTGATGTGATTTCCATCCCCGTCGGTATTTGGCATCTCTCGAGAGTGATTGAATTGCGGCTGCGACAAGCTCTTAGCCATAACCGGTCCCCGCGAAAAAAGAAGCGTCTGATTTCGCAAGAAACCGACGCCCTTTCGGAACGCGGCGATAGGATGCTAGACGAGACTTGATAACACTAGTCTCTGGAAGGTGCTCTCGTCTGTACGCTTTTGCACAGCATCCTGTACGCCAACGCACGCATAACAAAAGGGGTTCGGCAGACCGGCGGAATGCCTCGTACAGGAATGTGAGCCTGACTCGGCTGATAGTTTTTGCTACGACGAGCGCCGCAAGTTTCCCCCGTGTCATCGCATAGAGAAATGCGCTGAATTAGAGAAATGCGCTGAATAGTTCGAAGAGGATCAGGCGCAAATTTCTGCTAAGGCAACGATTTGACTGCCCCCGTCCTCTTACAGCACCAGAACATGGCCCACGAACCGATTCCTATGGCCCCAAGGGGCCAGCCCTATCCTGAGGAACGCGGTCCAGCTCAAGTTGCCAACCATGTGGCGGGTCTAACCGAAAACGGTACCCAGACTCCCGAGTCTCAAGAAGAAGCGGAGATTCTTCAGGCGTCCATCAAGGCAGGATCAGTTGCTCAGATTGTGGTGGCGGCGATTGCGGTCCTCGGACTGATTTACATCCTCAAGCTCGTTCTGATCACGACGTTGACATCGCTTTTGCTGGCGTTCTTTTTGGAACCCCTGGTCGGCGGGCTTTGTCGTCTGGGCATTCGCCGCTGGGCGGGAGCACTGTTCGGAGTCATTTTGATGGTGGCTCTGGCCATCAGCCTCACTTTTTTCTTCTACAGTCGAGCTCTTGATTTCGCGACGGCGTTGCCGAAATATTCCGGCAAGATCCGCGACACATTAGGAAGCGTGCGTTCGCAGTCAAAAAAATTAGAAGAGGGAACACGTTCCGTCATCGGAGCGCCCACCACTGGCCCGCAACCGGTTCC
>QIAJ01000089.1 GCA_003225495.1 Acidobacteriota bacterium | reverse complement strand
GGTTGCTGTGCCGTCCGTTAGGGGCAAAGGAACAAAAGGTAACGCAGTCGGTCTTGAATGATCTGCTGGCGCATTACGAAGCCGTCCCGAAAGATGCTGAAGCGCTGCTCACCGTTGGCGAATCGAAGGTAGATTCTTCTATCGCCGCACCGGAATTAGCCGCCTATACGATGACCGTGAACCAACTGATGAACCTCGACGAGGTGCTGAACAAATGAAGCGTGATAGCCAATTGAAGGCGGCAGAGAAGTGCCGCACTCCAAGATGCTCTCGCGAACTCCGACAGGTCTTGGAGTGCGGCAGTCCTCTGCCGCCTTGGATTTTTTTATGAATCCGATACTCGAAGATTACGTAAAGTACGAGACCCGCCGGCAGTTCTTTCGCCGTTTCGGGAGCGTCGTCGGCACCGCGGCACTCGCCTCGCTTTGGCCTGGACTCGCGCGCGCCAACACGCCGGGCAACCTGGGGCCGCACTTCGCTCCAAAAGCCAAGCACATCATCTATTTGCATATGGTCGGCGGCCCTCCGCAGATGGACCTGTACGACTACAAGCCGGTGATGGGCGAGTGGTTCGATAAAGACCTGCCGGACTCGGTCCGTATGGGCCAGCGCCTGACGACCATGACCAGTGGCCAAAAGCGTTTTCCGATCGCGCCGTCGAAATACAAATTCGCGCAGTTCAGCGAACTAATGCCATGGACGGCGCAAATGGTTGATGACATGTGCTTCGTCCGCTCGATGCACACCGAAGCGATCAATCATGAGCCGGCGATCACTTTCATGCAGACGGGCAATCAAGTGACTGGCCGGCCATGCCTTGGTTCATGGGTGAGTTACGGCCTCGGCGCGATCAACCAGAACTTGCCGACGTTCGTTGTTCTCGTCGCGAAGCCGACGAACACGGAACAGATTCAGGCGATCTCGGCGCGGCTATGGTCATCGGGCTATTTGCCGGGCGAGCATGCGGGCGTTTCATTTCGCAGCAGCGGCGATCCAATCCTCTTCATCCAGAACCCTCCGGGTGTGCCTTCCGACGTCCGCCGTCGCACTCTCGACGGCTTGCGTGAACTCAACGAAATCAACTACCAGATCGTCGGCGATCCGGAGACGCACACGCGCATTCACAATTACGAGATGGCCTTCCGCATGCAGGCCAGTGTGCCGGAACTGACGGACTTTAAAGGCGAGCCCGACTCGACGTTTCAGCTCTACGGAGACGACGCGAAGAAACCCGGCACGTTCGCCAATACCGCGCTGCTCGCCCGCCGCCTGGTCGAACGCGGCGTTCGCTTCGTGCAAACATATCACAACAATTGGGACACCCACTCCAATGTTTCCGGACGCCTTCCGAGCCAATGCAAGGATGTCGACCAAGCCTGCTATGGCCTCGTGCAGGACCTCAAGAGCCGCGGCATGCTGGACGAGACACTGGTGATTTGGGGCGGCGAATTCGGCCGCACGATCTATTCGCAAGGCGAGCTGACCAAGACGAATTACGGCCGCGACCATCACCCGCGCTGCTTCACGATGTGGATGGCAGGTGGCGGCGCGCGCCCAGGCAAGATCTACGGCGAGACCGATGATTTCTCCTACAACATTGTGGGCGACCCCGTACACATTCGCGACTTCCACGCCACCGTGCTGCATCTCCTTGGCATCAATCACGAGCGGCTGACGTTCCGTTACCAGGGTCTCGACGCCAAATTAACCGGTGTCGAGCCGGCGAGTGTTATTAAGGGATTGCTGGCGTAAGCGCAATGGTTGCGGGAGAACTATGGCTCCTCTTCGCCCACATTCTTGCGTTTAAATTTCAGCTGCTTCCTGCGTTCCTTCATTGCCGCGATCGTCTGCAGGATGCCCGCCAGCGCCGCTTTAACATTTTTTGTCAGACTGTTGCTTTTCTGCTTTCTCGCCAGGCTTTGCCCGATTAATTCTTGCGTCGTAGGTTCATAGCCGCGTTCGCCGAAGGGGTGCAAAAAGATATCGAGTTTCGGGTCATCAAAATTAAGCACGATCCGCGTGTCCCGCATCTCCGTGGCCACGCAAAAGAGGATGGCCGCGTTGGAAGTTGCAAATCCCTCCGCCTCCTGCCTGTCTTTGACCCAACCAATGCCCGTCTTCCACTATAAACCGGAATGGATCTGTTGAATCAGGGCTCGCAACTCCTCGAACCTATATCGCGGCGTGCCGCAGTCAAAATCGAAAATTAAGGGTTAGCGCCAGGGAGTGACTCGCGAGCCGATTGAATTTTATATTGTCGCCCGATGAATTCTTCCAACTTGGCCCGTCGTTGTTGATGTAATGGTACGTTACCCCCAGCGCCATCTCGGGCCTGAATTGATAAAGCAACCCCACACAGTCCCCAATGTAATGTCCCTGGCGTCCAGAATGCTGAAAACTGCCCCCACGCCACCGCCGATCACCGGCACCAATCGCGTGCGGTTGGGGAACTGCAGCACGAGATTGCCCATCACCGGGAATTGGTAAAGATCACCCAGGCTCGAAGTCGCGCCGCCGACGGATCTGATGCCATTGTAATGAAAACCACCTTCAGCCTCGACAGCAAGGTATCGCGTGACATCCATGCCGATGGCGATCGCCGCGCGGAATCCCGGGTCAAACTTCACCTTGTTGTCTGCCACCGGCTGGTCAAAAAACGCCTCCAGCTTCGCATCCTCAATCACAGTCGCGCCGAGTTCGTACCAGCCGCGAACGTTCTCGTCCGCCGCCGCTGACATCCCTATCATTAGAGTCGCCAGGAAAACGATCGCGGCCGCGCCTTTAACATAAAAACATTTTAAACTCATGCTCATTCACATACTGGATCCCCAGTGCAAGCGCCACACAGCAAGACTTAGACCGGTGCGCTCCAAAGTGGCTTTACAAGATTGTCGAGCTTGTGTAACCCTCCGCACCGCTATGTTTAAAGTGAAAAACATGATGTTTTTGCTGTGCCTGCCCTTGCTGATCTTGAGCTGCGCCACCGAGACGACCGTCACAAACCTGACGCCAACGAGGGCCAAACGCACTCCAAATAATCTTTATTTGATCGAATACGAATGGCGGAGTAATCAGCAGAGCCTGCGCCCCGATTCAATCCAGCCCTACGTCATGGTGGGCACGGACAGTTATCCCATGCGCCGCATAGCGAGGATGAAAAATCGTTGGGAGGCATACGTCCCGGTACCCAAGGACCAAAACTCGTTGATGTACCACATCAAGGTCGACTACGAATACAACGATTTCGGCAAGCGCGGCAAAGGGAGCATCAAGACCGAGGAATACAAGCTGAACATCGAGGATTAAACATCATCCAGCCTTCTCGCACAGCGCCAAAAATTCCTTTTCGTCCAACACCGGAACGCCAAGCTTGCGGGCTTTCTCCAGCTTCGAGCCGGCATCTTCGCCCGCCACGACGTAATCGGTTTTCTTGCTCACGCTGCTGCTGACCTTCCCGCCGAGCGCTTCGATTTTAGCCGTGGCTTCCTCGCGCTTAAGCGTTGGCAATGTACCCGTGAGCACGAAGGTCTTACCTGTGAACCCGCCCGCCGTTTGCGCCCGATACGTGTCGGACTCAAATTTCAATCCGGCTTTGCGTAGGCGATCGATCAATTCGCGACTCTGCGGCAGTTGAAACCACTGCTGGACGCTCTGGGCAATAACATCGCCCACTTCATCGATGGCTTTCAAATCGTCAATGCTGGCTTTCGCGATCGCGTCGAGGGATGGGAATTGGCGCGCGAGAGCTTTGGCAACGCCGGAGCCGACGTGAAGAATGCCGAGCCCATGAATAATGCGCCAGAGTTCACGTGACTTGCTTGCTTCGACCGCGTCCAAAAAATTTTGCGCGGATTTCTCGCCCATGCGTTCCAGATTTGTGAGTTGCTCCAACGTAAGCGAATAAAGCCCGGCAACGTCTTTCACGAGTCCCGCCTCGACCAGTTGGCGGATGAGGGCTTCGCCGCCGCCTTCAATGTCCATCGCGCCCCGGTGGCACCAGTGTTCGAGCGCGCCGCGAATTTTTGCGGGGCACTGCGAATTGCTGCAGCGCCACACCACGTCTTCGCCGCTCAAGCCCGTGCGTGTCACGGGCGAGCCGCATTCCGG